>NZ_VDHF01000070.1:0-10889 GCF_006228025.1 Testudinibacter crocodili | reverse complement strand
TCATAGAAAATATTGGATATAATATTGAGCGGATTTTAGGCGTCGGAATTTCAATTCAAGGAATCGCAGATAAAAATCGGAAATCTGTGCTTTATGGAAAAATCCTTCCTGGAACGTATTCATGTTTTGAGTCTTTACAATCATATTTTACTATCCCAATCATGTTGTTTCATGACGTTAGGTGTGCGGCGGCAGCCGAATTATGGCAAGTTAAACTTATCGATAATGCAATTTATGTTTCTATTAGTGAGCATCTAGGGGGCGCCTTAATTATTAATAATCAAATTGATTTTGGTAAAAAAGGCTACTCTGGGGCCTTGGAGCATTTGCAAATTCATCATCAGGGAAGAAATTGTTACTGCGGGCAAAAAGGATGCCTAGAAACTTATTGTTCTTTATCTGCATTATTAGATGAAAATGAAACAATTGAGCAGTTTTTTAAACTATTGAGATGTAACAATCAAGAGATCAAGCTACGTTGGGATTGCTTTTTAGATAATTTAGCATTGGGACTAAATGCAACTTATCTTTTGTTAGAACGGGATATTATTTTGGGAGGAGATATTGCATCTTATTTAATTGATGATGATATTATGACGTTACAGCATAAAATTAAAAAAATTGCTACCTTTCCAATAGATGACAAATTTATTCGAATAGCCCAACAACAGAATAATGCATCTGTAATAGGAGCTGGGCTACCATTAATTATTGAATATTTAGAATGTCAAGGGGTGCTAGTATTCTGATTTTTATGACTAATTTATAATTCTATCACCAACTTCCCATATGACGACCTCGCTTTCTCAAGTGTGGTCTCCGCACTTTCATCACGCGCTAAAATCATGCTTAAGCGGCGGTGCCCGTTGACTACTACAACCGCTCTATTTCACTATCCTCCATTAAGTAGTAAACTACTCCCTCTTACCGCTCTTTTATGGCTTTTAAACGACAAAAGGTGATTTATGCAACCCTATTTAATTGCTCCTTCGATTCTCTCTGCAGATTTGGCACGCTTGGGTGATGATGTGAAAACAGTGTTGGCAAGTGGCGCCGATGTGATTCATTTTGATGTGATGGACAACCATTATGTGCCGAATTTGACCTTTGGGCCGGCGGTGTGCAAGGCGTTGCGCGATTACGGCATTACCGCACCGATTGATGTGCATTTGATGGTGAAACCGGTCGATCGGATTATTCCGGATTTCGCCAAAGCCGGCGCGGATTATATTACTTTCCACCCCGAAGCTAGCGAGCATATTGACCGCACTTTGCAGTTGATTCGCAGTTGCGGCTGTAAAGCGGGCTTGGTGTTTAATCCGGCGACACCATTATCTTATCTGGATTATGTGATGGACAAAATCGATGTGATTCTGCTGATGTCGGTCAATCCGGGGTTTGGTGGGCAGTCATTTATTCCGGCGACGTTGGACAAACTACGCCAAGTGCGGTCACGGATTGATACCAGCGGTTTTGATATTCGTTTAGAAGTGGATGGTGGCGTAAAAGTGAATAATATTGCGGAAATTGCCGCCGCAGGGGCAGATATGTTTGTGGCGGGTTCGGCCATTTTTGATCAACCGGATTATGCCGAAGTGATCAACGCTATGCGGCAACAATTGGCGAGCCTCACTTCAACTATCGTATAAGGAAAGCAGCATGAGTCAGTTTAAAGTGATCGGTTTCGATCTGGACGGTACTTTGGTCGACAGCTTGCCGGATTTAGCGTTGTCGATTAACCAAGCTTTTGCCGAAGTTGGCTTGCCGCAGGCACCAGAAGCGCTGGTGTTGACGTGGATCGGCAATGGGGCTGATGTGTTGCTTGCTCGAGCGCTTGAGTGGAGCGGGGCAACGCTGGATCCTGAAGCGATTAAGCAGTTGAAAAGACGTTTTGGCTTTTATTACGGCGAAAATATTTGCAATAAAAGCCGTCTGTTCCCGAATGTGAAAGCGACGCTGGAAACCTTGAAAGCACAGGGTTATACGCTGGCGGTGGTCACCAATAAACCGACCAAGCATGTGCAGCCCGTGCTGGCGGCATTCGGTATCGATCATCTCTTTTCCGAATTACTCGGCGGTCAATCGTTGCCTGCGATTAAACCGCACCCTGCGCCGTTGTACTATTTGTGTGGTAAATTCGGGATTTATCCGAAACAGTTGTTGTTTGTCGGCGATTCAAAAAATGATATTTTGGCAGCACATAAGGCCGGTTGCCCAGTCGTCGGGCTGACTTACGGTTATAATTACAACATCCCGATCAGTGAGGCAAATCCGGATTGGGTGTTTGATGATTTTGCCGATATTTTAACGGTGATTAACTAATTTTAGCGACAAATTAGTGATAGAAACAGAAATAAATAAGGGAAAAAAATGAGTAAAAAACCTGTGGTATTCAGCGGTGTGCAGCCGTCGGGTGAATTGACAATTGGTAATTATTTGGGGGCGCTGCGCCAATGGGCGAAAATGCAGGACGAATTTGATTGCCTGTTTTGTATCGTCGATTTGCACGCCATCACCGTGCGCCAAGATCCACAAGCTTTGCGTAATGCCACCTTGGATACGTTGGCGATTTATCTGGCGGCGGGAATCGACCCAGAAAAAAGTACTATTTTTGTGCAATCGCACGTGCCGCAGCACACCCAGTTGGCGTGGGTGTTGAATTGCTACTCCTATTTTGGCGAAATGAGTCGCATGACCCAGTTTAAAGACAAATCCGCCCGTTACGAAGAAAACGTCAATGTCGGTTTGTTCACCTATCCGGTATTAATGGCAGCGGACATTTTGTTGTACCAAGCTAATCAAGTGCCGGTGGGCGATGATCAACGTCAACATTTGGAAATCACGCGCGATATTGCACAGCGTTTTAATGCGTTGTACGACAATCCGTTTACCGTGCCGGAAGTTTTTATTCCTAAAGCTGGGGCGCGGGTGATGTCATTGTTGGAACCGACTAAGAAAATGTCGAAATCTGATGATAACCGCAATAATGTGATCGGGTTGTTGGAAGATCCGAAAGCGGTAGCCAAAAAAATCAAAAGAGCGGTCACCGATTCTGACGAGCCACCAGTGGTACGCTACGATCTGCAAAATAAAGCCGGTGTCTCGAATTTATTGGATATTTTATCCGGTGTCAGTGGCAAAAGTATTGCTGAGTTGGAAGCGGAATTTGCCGGCAAAATGTACGGACACCTGAAAAGTGCGGTTGCCGATGAAGTGTCGGCAATGCTGACTGAGTTACAACAACGGTTCCACCATTTCCGCAATAACGAAGTGCTGTTAAACCAGATTATTCGTGATGGTGCTGAAAAAGCACAAGCCCGAGCTGCCGAAACCTTAGACAAAGTTTATCAAGCGGTCGGCTTTGTGGCAAAACCTTAAGGTTGATGATTGAGGGAAAAAATGAGTTATCCGGTTGATTTACATACTCATACCATTGCTAGTAGCCATGCTTACAGCACCTTGCATGAATATATCGCTGTTGCCAAACAGCGTGGTATTCGCTTGTTAGCCAATACCGATCACGGCCCGGCATTGAGCGATGCGCCACATGAATGGCATTTTTCTAATCTGGCGATTTTGCCACGTTTTATTGATGGTGTTGGTATTTTGCGGGGAATTGAAGCCAATATCCTGAACGTTGACGGCGAAACGGATTGCAATGATCGCATGCGCCGCTCGTTGGATTTGGTGTTGGCAGGCTTTCATCCGCCGTCGATTCAGCCGACAAGCCGTGAAGTACATACCGAGGCGCTGATCAACTGTATCAAGAGCGGTAAGGTGGATATTATCACCCACCCAGGCAATCCGAAATTTCCGATCGATGCCGTGGCGGTGGCGCAAGCGGCAGCAAAATATAATGTGGCATTGGAGATCAACAACGCTTCGTTTTTACATTCGCGTCTCGGCAGTTATAATAACTGCCTGACCATTGCCACCGCAGTGCGTGATGCCGGAGGCTGGGTCAGCATCGGTTCGGATTCTCATTATGCCGGATATTTGGGCAATTTTGAAAAAAGTTTGGCGCTACTTGAAGCCGCCGATTTTCCGAATGAACGGGTATTAAACCAAAGTCCACGCGTCTTACTGGATTTTCTGGAAAGTCGTGGTTGGGCGAAGATTGTCGAATTTGCTGATTTATAGCAGGGATCGGCTAAGCAAAACAGATTAAAACTACGTAATTCAGGTTTTTATTTTTAGCCGCTTATTGAATAATAAGCGGTATTTTCACTCTTGTGAGATATTCCAATGAAAAAAATGTCCACCAAAACCGCACTTGCCCTTGTTTCCGGATTAGCGATTTGCGCCACTACTCAAGCAGAAATCAAAAAAATTCCAGCTGACTATCTTGAAAACGGTCAAGCTGAAACGGCTAAAATTTTTTACACCGCAGCGGTCGAACCGCACTTGATTTCCGAGTTGGTGTATGCGCTTGATGATCTAAATATCAATTATCCACAGTTGAAAAAAATCTACTTGTATCTCAACAGTGATGGCGGCGATATGGACAGCGGACAAATTGCTTATTGGGCAGTGAAAAGCTCGAAAATCCCAGTCACTACCGTTAATCTGTCGATGGTTGGATCTTCTGCCACGTTGATATTCTGTGCGGCAAAAGAGCGGTTGTCATTGCCGAATGGTAAATTTTTGCTGCATGCCTCCAGCTTGACCGGCTCAGAAGGACTGCTGCGTCCGGATGATATTGACAATTTGAAAAAAGAATCCGTGATGTACAACCAAGTTTTTGCCGACACTTATCAGCAATGCAGTGACTATAGCGAAGCAGAAATCAGCAAATTTTTGCATAGCGAGGGCAGCCGTTTGTTGATTGACAGCCACGAAGCCAGCAGCAAAAAATTGGTTTCAGGCATGGCAGACGGTATTGTACAAGCGCCGATTGCTTATCATATTGTTGAAAATAGTGATGGACAAAATCCATAAAAAAGTTGAACTTTTCAAAGAAAGTTAAGTCTAAATAGCTGTGACAGAGTGCGCTTCCCCGTCCCATAGAGAGGGCGTATCAAATTTTGAACTCGTTGGAATTTGTGGTATAAGTAGCACTCGCCGATTTAATTAAGATAAAGAAGGAAGACAATGACGAAAGAAATGCAAATGATGTTGGTTCCTCAAGGCAGCTTGGACGGTTATATCCGTGCCGCCAATCAATACCCGATGCTGACCGCTGAGGAAGAGAAGGAATTGGCGGAACGTTTGTATTACCAACAGGATTTAGATGCAGCGAAAGCGTTGATTTTATCGCACCTGCGTTTTGTGATCCATGTTGCACGCGGTTATTCCGGTTACGGTTTGCCACAGGCAGATCTGATTCAAGAAGGCAATATCGGCTTGATGAAAGCGGTGCGTCGTTTCAACCCGGAAGTGGGTGTCCGTTTGGTGTCTTTTGCGGTACACTGGGTTAAAGCCGAGATTCACGAATATGTGCTGCGCAATTGGCGGATTGTCAAAGTGGCGACCACCAAAGCACAACGTAAACTATTCTTTAACCTGCGTAAAACCAAGCAACGTTTTGGTTGGTTCAATGAAAATGAAGTGGCGATGGTTGCTGATGAGCTGGGCGTGTCGGTTGATGACGTGAAAGAGATGGAATCACGCATGACCGGGCAAGATATGGCGTTCGATTTGCCGACCGACGATGCAGAAGAAAGCTACAGCCCGGCGCTATATTTAGAAGACAAAAGTTCTGATTTCGCCATGGAATTGGAAGCGGAAAACTATGAAAATCAGGCAAACGAGCAATTAAACGAGGCTTTATCCGGTTTGGATGAGCGCAGTTTGGATATTATCCGTTCCCGTTGGTTGGACGATGACAAAGCCACTTTGCAGGATCTGGCAGCAAAATATAATATTTCAGCCGAACGTGTGCGTCAGTTAGAAAATAACGCCTTGAAAAAATTGAAAAGTGCGGTAGCGTTTTAATTTCTGCTTATAACCTAGCTGATAGAAACCCATCCTTGTGATGGGTTTTCTTTTTGGCTGGAAAATCAACAAACGGTTTCAAATGCAAATTTATTTTTCAAAATTACCTTGACTTTTAAAAAATACCCCTCATCTAGTCCTCGTGAATAGACGTTATGGTTAGCGTCAGACAAGATATGATTTAGGAGGATTTTTTATGAATATCGAAAAATTTACCACCAAATTCCAACAAGCGCTTGCCGAAGCGCAATCGCTGGCGTTGGGCAATGAACAACAATATATTGAGCCGCTGCATTTGATGTCGGCGTTGATCAACCAACAAGGTGGTTCAATACAGCCGTTATTGCTCAGTTGCGGCGTCAATGTTACACAATTGAAGAACCAAATTAACGCTGAAATCGATCGTTTGGCAAAAGTAGAAGGCAACGCCGGCGATGTGCAATTGTCGCAAAGTTTGGGGCGTCTGCTTAACCGTTGCGATCAATTGGCGCAAAAACGGCAGGATAAATTTATCTCATCCGAGCTGTTTGTATTGGCGGCGTTGGAAGACAAAACCGCACTTGGCAATACGTTGCGAAAAAGTGGTTTGAAAGCTGAAACGGTAGAAGCCGCGATTCAAAAAATGCGTGGAGGAGATAACGTGAACGATCAAAATGCGGAAGAGTCGCGCCAAGCGTTGGATAAATTTACCATCGATTTAACGGCCAGAGCGGAGAGCGGTAAGCTCGATCCGGTGATTGGACGTGATGAGGAGATCCGCCGTGCGATTCAGGTGTTGCAACGGCGCACCAAAAACAATCCAGTGCTGATCGGCGAACCGGGGGTGGGTAAAACCGCGATTGTCGAAGGTTTGGCACAGCGGATTGTCAACGGCGAAGTACCGGAAGGCTTGCGCAATAAACGGGTGTTGTCGCTGGATATGGGCGCCCTGATTGCCGGTGCTAAATATCGTGGCGAATTTGAAGAGCGGTTGAAAGGCGTGTTGAACGAATTGGCGAAAGAAGAAGGACGTGTGATTTTATTTATCGACGAAATTCACACCATGGTCGGCGCCGGCAAATCCGACGGCGCAATGGATGCGGGCAACATGTTGAAACCGGCATTGGCGCGCGGTGAGCTGCATTGTGTCGGCGCAACTACGCTGGACGAATACCGCCAATATATCGAAAAAGATGCCGCCCTTGAGCGCCGTTTCCAAAAAGTGCTGGTGGATGAACCGAGCGTGGAAGATACGATTGCGATTTTGCGCGGCTTGAAAGAGCGCTATGAGATTCACCACCATGTGCAGATCACCGACCCTGCGATTGTGGCGGCGGCGACGCTTTCGCACCGCTATATTTCCGACCGCCAGTTGCCAGATAAAGCGATTGATTTGATCGACGAAGCGGCATCCAGTATCCGCATGGAAATTGATTCCAAACCGCAACCGTTAGATCGCTTGGAGCGACGGATTATCCAGTTAAAACTGGAGCAACAAGCGTTGCAAAAAGAAGATGACGATGCCAGTCGCAAGCGTTTAGAAATGTTAGAAAAAGAACTGAGCGAAAAAGAACGCGAATACTCCGAACTGGAAGAAGTGTGGAAAAGTGAAAAAGCCGCACTGTCCGGCACACAGCACATCAAAGCGGAATTAGACAATGTGCGCACGCAAATGGAGCAGGCACGCCGTGCCAGTGACTTTGCCAAAATGTCGGAATTGCAGTATGGCGTCATGCCAGAACTGGAAAAACAGCTGGCGCAGGCGGAAGCCTCCGAAGGCAAAGAGATGACCTTGCTACGTTATCGGGTCACTGATGAAGAAATTGCCGAAGTGTTGTCGCGTGCCACTGGCATTCCTGTCGCACGGATGATGGAAGGCGAAAAAGAGAAATTGTTGCGCATGGAAGACGAATTACATAAACGGGTAATTGGACAAAGCGAAGCGGTGGAAGCGGTTGCCAATGCGATTCGCCGCAGCCGTGCTGGCTTGGCGGATCCGAACCGCCCGATCGGTTCGTTCCTGTTCTTAGGTCCAACTGGAGTGGGGAAAACCGAGCTGTGCAAAACCTTGGCGCAGTTTATGTTCGACAGTGACGATGCGATGGTTCGGATCGATATGTCGGAATTTATGGAGAAACACAGCGTTTCGCGCTTGGTCGGTGCGCCTCCGGGTTATGTCGGTTATGAAGAGGGGGGTTATCTGACCGAAGCGGTGCGTCGCCGTCCGTATTCGGTGATTCTGCTCGACGAAGTGGAAAAAGCGCACCACGATGTGTTCAATATTCTGTTGCAAGTGTTGGACGATGGGCGTTTAACCGACGGACAAGGCAGAACCGTCGATTTCCGCAACACCGTGGTGATTATGACCTCGAACCTGGGATCTGATCTGATTCAGGAAAATGTCAACGACTTGGATTACGGCTCGGTGAAAGAGCTGGTGATGTCGGTGGTCAGCCGCCATTTCCGTCCGGAATTTATCAACCGGATTGACGAAACTGTGGTGTTCCACCCGTTGGATAAAGCCAATATCGAAGCGATTGCCTCGATTCAGCTGCAGCGCCTGAACAAACGCATGCAAGCGCACGGCTACCAAATCGAATTCAGCCCAGCAGCGTTGGATTTTATCGCTAATGTGGGCTACGACCCGATTTACGGCGCACGTCCGCTGAAACGCGCAATCCAACAGGAAATCGAAAATCCGCTGGCGCAACAAATTCTGTCGGGTAAACTGTTGCCGGGCAAACCAGTGACGGTCGATGTGGTGGATAATCGGGTTGTAACTACTCAATAAACAGCTTAACTACATTGACTAACCGCACTTTGGCTTGCTTATCAAACCGTGATCAGCATTGGCAAAGTGCGGTTTTTTGTTATACTCAAATTCCTTTTTGATCGGTTTATTAGGAGCGTAATATGGCGTTTAAACAAGCAATCGGTTTCGGTGTGGCCGGCAACTTTGCCGGACATCTGGAACAGGCGGGCGAAGCGGCGGATTTCAAACAGGTTGAAGTGCAGGAAGCACATCAGCCGAAAGCGATTTTTCCATTTTATGTACCGCACTTTGATGGCAACTTTTTATCGGTTTATCCGCTGTCGGCGGACACTTTGCGTTTTCCGCAAGATGCCGATAATCTGCAAATTGAGCCGGAAGTAGCGATTGTGTGTGATATTGAATATGACCAGCATAAGCAAGTGACCGCACTTTATCCAAAGTTGTTCGGCGCTTACAACGACTGCTCTATTCGCCGTCCGAATGCCGCTAAAATCGCCGATAAGAAAAATTGGGGCGAACAAACCAAGGGGCTGTCGGCCACATTAATTCCGTTAGACGGCTTTGCGCCAGGCTGTAATTTGGATCAATACCGTATCGCCTGTTTCCACCAACGCGGCGAGCAATTCAATATTTATGGCATCGATAGTTCGACCGTCGGCTACAGCTATTTTCATCAAAAATTGCTGGATTGGATTGTCGATCGCATGAACAATCAGCCGGATCAAGGTCCGATGCACCCTATTGCAAGTTTGCTAGAAAAAGCCAATTATCCGCAACAGGCGGTGATAAGTATCGGCGCCACCCGTTACACCGACTTCGGCGAAACACATTTCTTGCAGCCGGGCGATGTCAGCATGGTGGTGGTGTACAACGCCACTAAACACAGCGCAGATGAGATTATCGTAATGGCGAAGCAACAACAGTTTGAAGGTGATCTCTCAGCGTTGGTGCAGAAGGTGATTTAGTATGGTTTAAAGTGCGGTCAGATGACATTTTCAACCGCACTTCTCTTTTTGCGATCCCAATTCCAGTTATTTTTCCTCTTTCTTCTTTTTCTGCTTATTTAGATTAGTCTGACCGCACTTTGATCAATTGTGAGGTGTGTGATGTGGCGTGTTTGTTTAGCCGGTGTACTGGTGTGGATTTCGGCGATAAATTGGACTTCGGCAAATAGTAAACCGAATCTCATGTTGTTAGATGTCTATCAAGGACAGCCGTTAGACGGTTGGGTGATGAGCGAAAAACTGGATGGCGTGCGCGGTTTTTGGGATGGCAAACAGTTGCTGAGCCGTAGTGGCAATCGGTTTAATCCGCCGGATTATTTTATCCAAGACTTTCCGCCTTTCGCCATCGATGGTGAATTGTTTTCACAACGAGGCAAATTTGAAAAAATTTCCTCAATCATTCGCACTTTTGACGACATCGGTTGGCAGCAACTCAAGCTGTATGTATTTGATGTGCCGAATGCCGAGGGGGATTTATCACAACGACTACAACAATTGGCAGATTATTTGCGACAAAATCCCAGCGCTTATATTGAGATTATTCCGCAGATCCCGATTCAAAACCGTCGGCATGCTGAGGATTTTTTAGTAGAAATCGAGCGTCTAGGTGGTGAAGGAATTGTGGTACGCAATCCGCATATTCCTTATCAACAGCAACGTAGTTCGCAGATTCTAAAATTCAAAACCAGCCAAGATGAGGAGTGCCGAGTGATCGCACACCATGAAGGAAAAGGGCGGTTCAGCGGTAAATTAGGTGCGGTCAGTTGTGAAAATCAACGAGGCGTTTTTAAAATAGGATCCGGCTTTAAGCTGGTAGATCGTCAAAATCCGCCGCCAATCGGTAGCCTGATTACCTACCAATACCGTGGACTGACTAAAAATGGCAAGCCGCGCTTTGCTACTTTTTTGCGCATCAGGAATGATAATCTGAAAAAAATTGATGAGTAAATAGTCAAAAGTGAAGTGTTTCGAATAAAAAACCACCGTTTGATAAAAAACAGAAAAAAAGTGAGAAAAAGGGGTTGCAAAGAATTCCTGAATGTCTATAATGCGCACCTCACAACGACGTAGCGTTCTGATTTGAAGCGAGTGGTTGTGACTGTTCTTTAACAATATATCAGACAATCTGTGTGGGCACTTGTGCAAGACATTGGTGAAGTCTTACTGTTATTCAGTGGGGCGAAAAAAATAAACTAAAG
>NZ_VDHF01000007.1:0-9882 GCF_006228025.1 Testudinibacter crocodili | reverse complement strand
TCTTTGTTTATATTTTGAGTTGTCGTTTAAAATGAGCACAATCTAGGCGTAAGCCGAAATCAATAGTGGGACTATTGATGAGGATTACAACGACGAGTGTGCTCATTTTAAACACAATCCGTAGGACTATGACTCTTTTTCGCCACTACTTTTCGCTACTACAGCGGCGTTAAAAGCCGTTCGTTTAGAATGACTAAACTTCACAACTTTTGCCTTATTTATTAGCGAAAAGAGTGGCGAAAAATAGTCTATAGCTCAAATTATAAACAAAGATCAACAGACCCTAGTAAGCACCGGTAAAAGTTTGTTTGCCAAAATAGCATAGCGCCATTTGTTTTTTGTCGCAATGGGATTATCCGACTGTGACGGCAGCTAAAATCAAGATAACTGCGCGGTTAACAAAAAGGGCGAATCTAAATTGATCCGCCCTAAGCATAAAAAACTCGCTGATTATAGCGCTTCGATATTCAAATACTGCGCTTTAAGTTTTTCCATACCGTCTTGATACCCCGCCATTTTTGACCGCTCTTTGTCGATCACTGCCGCTGGGGCTTTAGCAACAAAGCCCTCGTTTGACAGTTTATTTTTGATACGGCTGATTTCACCTTGCAAGCGCTCAATCTCTTTGTGTAAACGTGCCAGTTCAGCCGCTTTGTCGATAAAACCCGCCATTGGCACCAGCAGTTCACAGCTGCCAACCAGTTTCGCCACCGACAGCGGTGCGGTTTCGCCTTGCGACAAGACTTGCACTGAATCCAATTTCGCCATATTTTGCAGCAAAGTGCGGTTTTTGGCTAAACAAACCGCTTCGCCCTCATTTAAATTCCGCAGCAACAGATCCAAGCCTTTGCTCGGCGGAATGTTTTTCTCAGCGCGGATATTACGCACATTGACGATAATCTCTTTCAGCCACTCAATTTCATCAAGTGCGGTTTGATCGACAAGCTCTTCATTATAACTTGGGAACGGTTGCAACATAATGGTATCGCCGCTCACGCCAACTAAACCTTTCGCCCGCTGCCAAATCTCTTCGGTGATAAACGGAATAATCGGGTGCGCTAAACGCAACAGGCTTTCCAATACGGTTAATAAGGTGTGGCGAGTGCCACGTTGTTGCGCTTCGCTGCCCTGACTAAACACCGGTTTGGTCAATTCCAGATACCAGTCGCAGAATTGGTTCCATGTGAATTCATACAGAATATTCGCAGCCAAATCAAAACGATAACTGTCCAATGCCTGACGGAAGGCTTTCACCGTATTGTTGTATTCGGCTAAGATCCAACGATCCGCCAGTGACAACTCTTTTTCGCCATCGCCAAAACCGCACGCTTTGCCTTCGGCGTTCATCAATACAAAACGGCTGGCGTTCCATAGTTTGTTACAGAAATTACGGTAACCTTCCAGGCGATTCATATCCCAGTTGATGTCACGTCCATTTGAAGCCAGTGCGCTCAAAGTGAAGCGCAGTGCATCAGTGCCATGCTGATTGATGCCGTTCGGGAACGCTTTGCGTGTGGCTTTTTCGATTTTTTCCGCCAACTGCGGTTGCATCATATTGCCGGTGCGTTTTTCCACCAACGCTTGCAAATCAATGCCGTCGATCATATCCAGCGGATCGATCACGTTACCTTTGGATTTCGACATTTTTTGCCCGCTTTCATCACGGATCAAACCGGTGACATACACGGTTTTGAACGGCACTTGCGGCTTACCGTCTTTATCTTTGATAAAGTGCATAGTGAACATAATCATTCTGGCAACCCAGAAGAAGATGATATCAAAGCCGGTGATCAATACGCTAGTCGGGTGGAACATCGCCAAATCAGAGGTTTGCTTCGGCCAACCCAAGGTGGAAAAGGTCCACAGACCGGCAGAGAACCACGTGTCCAGCACATCATCATCTTGACGCAATTCGATATCGGCGGCTAGATTGTGTTTTGACCGCACTTCCGCTTCATCACGGGCGACATACACATTACCGTGGTTGTCGTACCACGCCGGAATACGGTGTCCCCACCATAATTGGCGCGAAATACACCAGTCTTGAATATCACGCATCCAAGAAAAATACAGGTTTTCATACTGCTTCGGCACGAACTGAATTTCACCGTCTTCCACCGCACGAATCGCCTCTTTTGCCAACGGTGCTACGCTGACATACCATTGGTCAGTCAGCATCGGCTCAATCGGCACACCGCCGCGGTCGCCGTAAGGCACTTTCAGATCGTGCGGCTTGATTTGATCGAGTAACCCCAATTCTTCAAACTCCGCAACCAACTGTTTACGCGCCGCAAAACGTTCTAAACCACGATAGTTTTCCGGAATAAAGGCTTGGTAATCGGTATTGGCTTTACCGTCACTATTCAACACTTCCGCTTGTTCACGGATATCCGCATTCAGGGTCAACACATTTACCATCGGTAAATGATGACGTTTGCCGACTTCATAGTCGTTAAAATCATGTGCAGGGGTGATTTTCACAACACCGGTGCCAAACTCGCGATCAACATAGTCATCAGCGATAATCGGAATTTCACGATTAGCCAATGGCAATAATACCGTTTTACCGATTAAGGATTGATAGCGTTCATCTTCTGGATGCACCGCCACCGCAGTATCACCCAGTACGGTTTCAGGACGTGTGGTTGCCACGACCAAATAATCCAAACCATCCGCCGTTTTTGCGCCGTTTGCCAGTGGATAGCGGAAATGCCACAAACTGCCTTTGCTCTCTTTATTTTCCACTTCCAAATCGGAAATCGCAGTGTGCAGTTTCGGATCCCAATTGACCAAGCGTTTGCCGCGATAAATCAAGCCCTCTTCATGCAAACGCACAAACACCTCTTTCACCGCATCAGACAAGCCCTCGTCCATGGTGAAACGTTCACGTTCCCAATCGACCGAGTTCCCGATACGGCGCATTTGTTGGCTGATGGTACCGCCAGATTCGGCTTTCCATTGCCAAATGCGATCAATAAAGGTTTCACGGCTGAAATCATGCCGAGTTTTGCCTTCTTCCGCCGCAATTTTGCGCTCAACCACCATTTGGGTTGCAATCCCGGCGTGATCGGTGCCTGTTTGCCATAACGTGTTGTCACCTTGCATCCGATGATAACGAATCAGGGTGTCCATCAACGTCTGTTGAAAAGCATGCCCCATATGCAAACTGCCGGTCACATTCGGCGGTGGAATCGCAATGCTGTAACTCGGACGAGAACGATCTTCCGACGGTTTAAAATAGCCGCTTTCTTCCCAATGTTTATACAGCGTTTGTTCTACTGCCGATGCTTCAAAGCGATCCGGCATTTCAAAGGTTTTTGTCATAGGTTTCTCTATCTTATTGATTAACAATATTAGGATTGTTTTCTTTTAGAATAAAAATACTCGGCTATTTTCTCTTGTACTTTTAATTCACGTTGTTCGAAATTTTCAATTTCTTGTTTTAATTCATTAAGCAATTCTTGCTCTGATGGCAAATACATCTGATATCGGCTGGCAAAAATCTGATTTTGATTTTCTGGCAAGGTAAATTTCACCATCGAATCATTTTTATCTGCACACAGCAAAATTCCAATCGTTGGATTTTCATGCGGTAGTTTTTCTACGCGATCAAAATAATTCACATACATCTGTAATTGCCCAATATCTTGGTGAGTTAATTTATGTGTTTTAATTTCAATAAGCACAAAGCATTGTAATAAGCGATTATAAAATACCAAATCGACAAAAAACTCATCACCGTCCAGATGTAAGCGTTTTTGACGTGCGACAAAGGAAAAACCATTTCCCATTTCAAGCAAAAAATCTTGTAGATTGCTAATAATCGCCTGTTCTAAATCTTTTTCATAATAAGCCGCTTCGCGTTTTAATCCTAAAAACTCCAAAATCATTGGATCTTTAATAATTTCTTTCGGATCAATTGGATACTGCTGATTTCGAGCAACCTCCAATACACTGTCCTTGTCGTTACTCAACAATAAACGCTCATACAACTGGCTATTAATCTGGCGTTCAAGTTGGCGTGAACTCCAGTTATTTTTGGCACATTCGGCAAGGTAATACTCACGTTTATCCGCATTTTCAAACGGCAATAATAACTTATAATGCGTCCAACTCAATTGTGTCCGCAGTGCGGACGCAATTGGAAATAAGCGGAAAAATTGGCGATAACGTTCTAGTTGGCGACGAGAAAAACCGCTTCCAAACTCCGGTTGCAGTTGCTCGGAAAGATAACGAATCAAATAACTTCCATAATCCGCTCGCTCTTGCCCAAGCTGCTCTTCTTCAAAAATACGTTTACCAATATGCCAATACATCAAGGTGCGTTGGTGATCAACAACTCGAATCGCTTGTTCGCGCGATTGATGAATGATCAGCTTAACATCGGTAATCATATTCTGTGAAATGAGCATTATTTGTCTCTACTAATTTAAATATGCAAAATCACGAAACTTGCTGTGTCGTCAATTCAAATCCCAGCTGACGATACTGTTTATAGCGTTCGCGCGCCTGAATTTTGGCTTGTTCTTCAACCGGTACAAAATCAATCACCTGATTAAAGCTGTTGGCAAAATCGGGCACCGCACTTTGCAGTGATATCAGCAGATCGCGCCGTTGGCTATTGCGTTTGCCGAGCCAACTGATTTCAATTGGGGTGGCATAAGTGGTGATTTCGCCGGACAAATTATGCGGCACAAACTGTTCCGGATCACGCTGCCATAACGCTTCGTCGAGCAGCAACGCCTGTTGTTCCGTTTCACAAGCAATCAACACCCGCTTGCCCAAGCGCCACGCATCAGCTGCCAAATCACAGCTCAGCGCTTCTTGCGCATTCAGTTCCGAATCCGCTTTTTCCGCCTGCAAAAGATAAAATTGTGCCTGTTTCACCACTCGTTGCCCTATTTTTTGTATTCAAGCTTCAGTTATAAGCTTCCATATTCAAGATTCAAGTATTTCGATGCCTTGATTATCGCTTGAAATAAACGGCTAATTTTAGCGAAAAAAGTGTCATAACGAAAGGAGAAAATATAAGTCGGAATATAAAACAAAAAGTGCGGTCGTAAAAAAATCGCCACCTTATTAATGATAAGACGGCGATTCTGTTCTTTCAAATCAAATGAAGTGTCAAGCGATTGTATCTCGGATTTGCTCCAGATCATAATCACTCGGGATAACCTCCACCGGATTGACTTTTGCTAAAATCCCTTCCAGCTTTTTAGTCGGACGACATTCCGAAACCACTGCGCTTCCTAACGCAATAGAACGATATTTTGCCTTATTCAACGCCACGCAAATTTGCTCAGCATCTTGTACAGATACACATTCAAATTTTCGCACGACTAAAGGTGCAAGCGCCATGACAACCTCCTTTATATAATTAATTTAAAGATAATAGAAAATAGGCAAGGCTAACTATACACCATTTTTTGCTTAAATTTATAGCTGAAACCAACGAAAACTTGATTTTAAGCCAATTTTTGCCACTTATTTCGCCTTATTTAGTAAATATTGTACCAATAATGCGACCGGACGCCCGGTTGCACCTTTTTCTGCCCCGGATTTCCATGCCGTGCCGGCGATGTCTAAATGTGCCCAAGGATATTTTTTCGTAAAGTTAGATAAAAATGCTGCTGCGGTGCTCGCGCCCCCCCAGCGACCACCAATATTGGCAAGATCGGCAAAATTGGATTTCAGCTGTTCCTGATACTCTTCACTCAACGGCAAGCGCCAAGCTTTATCCAACGATTGCGCTGCTGCGTGTTCCAATTGTTGCGCCAACTGATCGTCGCTGCTAACCAGACCACTGTTGTGCTGCCCCAATGCAACCACACAAGCACCGGTTAACGTAGCAACGTCAATCACGGCTTCTGGTTCAAAACGTTCCACGTAAGTCAACGCATCGCACAGCACTAAACGTCCTTCAGCATCGGTGTTCAATACCTCAACGGTTAAGCCATTCATCGTGGTTAAGATATCGCCCGGACGATAGGCATTGCCGTCCGGCAAATTTTCGCAACCTGCCAAAATCGCTACAATATTCAATGGCAGTTTTAATTCGGCTACCGCTTTCATCACCCCATAAACCGCTGCCGCACCACCCATGTCATATTTCATTTCATCCATTTCTGCCGCCGGTTTTAACGAAATACCACCAGCATCAAAGGTCAGCCCTTTGCCCACCAACACAATCGGTTTCGCTTGTGGATTCGGGTGATTTTTATATTCCATCACCGACATAAACGCTGGATTGTGCGAACCCCGTGACACCGCTAAATAGGCGTCCATCTTAAGCTCCGCCATTTGCGCTTCGTCAATAATCGTGGTGTTAAGCAGCGCAGATTCGTCAGCAAGTTGCTTAGCGCAGTCTGCCAAATATGCGGGATTACAAACATTCGGCGGGCAATTTGCAACATCTTTTGCCGCTTTCACGCCGTTGGCAATCGCGCACGCATGGGCAATCGCCTGTTCTGCTCTGGCAATATCATCGGCACTCACCGCAAAGACGATACTATTCAGCGCTTGACGCTGCTCTGATTTTTTACTTTTAAACGCATCAAATTGATAACGGGCTTGCTGCACTGCTTCCAATGCAAACCGCACTTTCCAATATATTCCACGTTTAGCCACTTGCACTTCATTTAAAAAGCTGACCGCACTTTGCGCATTGGTATCACGCAGTGTGCTAAAGGCTTTCTGCACCACTTGCTGATATTGACGTTCGCTTAAGGCTTGCGCTTGGTCACCGCAGCCGAGCAATAAAACCCGTTTTGCCGACAAATGCGGCACATGATGCAGCATCAGGCTTTGTCCGACTTTGCCTTCGATTTCCACTTGTTGCAACATTTGACTCAAATAGCCACCACTTGCATTGTCCAATTGTTGCGCCGCCGGGCTAAGTTGTTGTTTTTCATATACTGCCACCATCACACAATCACTTGGTTGCGCCGCCGCTCCAATTTGGCTCAAGGTAAATTCCATTTTGTTCTCCTGATAATTTTTATTGTTGTCACGATTAAAATAAGGGTATCATTATACGATTTATCGTAGCAGATAACAGCGATTAACAAAAACTTTGTTTCTGAGCGATAATTATTTTCATTTTTGTTGTCTTAATAACAGATTGATTCTGTAAGCAAACCTAAAACTACAAGGGCTGACCGTGATCTTACTTAAATATTTAACCAAAGAGATTTTCAAAAGCCAGATTGCTATTCTGTTTATTCTGCTGTTGATCTTTTTTGCTCAACAGTTAGTACGGGTACTAGGCTCTGCAGTAAATGGTAGCGTGCCTTCCGACTTGGTTTTTTCTTTACTTGGGCTAGGCATGCCGACAATGGCGCAATTAATGTTGCCACTATGCTTATTTATCGCCATTTTAATGACACTCGGTCGCCTGTATGCCGACAGTGAAATCACAGTGATGCGCGCTTGCGGTGTCGGACAGCGGATTTTAATGCGGGTTGCGCTGCTGCTGTCACTGCTTACCGCAGCTCTTGCCGCCTATAACGCTTTCTGGCTTTCACCTTGGGCAATTGAGAAGCAAGTGAATATGCTTGAACAAGCAAAAGCCAACCCAACGCTGTCCGCCTTAAACCCCGGTCAATTTATCAGTAATAATGACGGCAATTTCGTGTTATTTATTGATGATGTCGAAACCAACCGTTTAGACAATATCTATCTATTCCAAATGCGTGAACGCGGTAATATCAAACCGTCGGTTTTGGTGGCAGAAAACGGGCAGCTGGAAGCACTGCCGAACGGCGATCAAATCTTAAAACTCAATAACAGCGAACGCTATGAAGGTAGCGCGATTCTGCCTGATTTTAAAATTACCCGTTTTGATGATTACCAAGCCTATCTGACCTTTGCTAATGTGGAGTCCGAAAGTGACAAAATCGAACGCTTAAACCTCAGCCAGCTACTCAACGACGACTCTGACGCAGCACAAGCTGAATTGTGGTGGCGGATCTCGCTGGTGCTTGCTGTGCCTTTAATGGCGCTACTTGCCGTACCGTTAAGCAAAGTCAATCCACGTCAAGGGCGGTTTGCTAAAATGCTGCCCGCACTTTTGTTATATTTGATCTATTTTCTGTTGCTGAGCTCATTAAAATCTGCCGGCAGCGGCGGCAAAGCCGATGCTACAGTTTTGATTCCGTTAGTTCATTTGGCTTTTTTCTTGATAGCCATCATCTTAAACAGCTGGAACAGTGCCTTTATGTATAAAGTTCGCCATTTTGTCTCCCCCAACTCGGCGCTGGAGGATTAATTTATGTTTGGTGTATTAGATCGTTACATTGGTCGGACTATTTTCGGCACAATTTTAACCACTCTGTTTATGCTGGTCGGTCTGTCTGCCATCATCAAATTCGTCGAACAATTTCGTGATGTCGGCAAAGGCAGCTATGACAGCCTGCAAGCCATTTATTATACCTTACTGACGATGCCGCGCGATGTAGAAACGTTTTTCCCGATGGCGGCATTGTTAGGCGCATTAATCGGACTCGGTGCACTTGCTGCCAACAGTGAATTAGTGGTGATGCAAGCCTCTGGTTTTTCACGCCTAAAAATCGGACTATCGGTAATCAAAACTGCGATTCCGCTCATTTTAGCAATTATGCTGCTCGGCGAATGGGGAATCCCACAAACCGAACAATTTGCACGCAATATGCGCTCGCAAGCGATTTCCGGCGGTTCACTGCTATCGGTACAAAACGGTATTTGGGCAAGAGACGGAAATAGTTTTGTCTATATCCAAAATGTCACCGATAACAGCACGTTGAATAATATCTATATTTATCAATTTGATGATCAACGTCGCTTAAAAACCATGCAGCACGGCAACCAAGCCACTTATCAGGAAGCCGATGGAAATTGGCTCTTTAATCAATTTAGTGAAACCATCATTGAAGAGGATTCGATTCAAAACCGCAACTACCTCAATCACATTTGGCAATCCGGGCTGACGCCGGATAAACTACTGACGGTGAGTTTGAAAGCGACTTCACTCTCGATCAGCGGCTTAAACAGCTATGCGACCTTCCTAAAAGAGAGCGGACAAGACGCCAAACAGTTTGAGCTGCTCTACTGGCGTAAACTGGTTCAACCGATTTCTGTCGCGGTGATGATGTTATTGGCGCTGTCTTTTATTTTCGGCCCGCTACGCAGCGTCACCACCGGCGCGCGCATTGTCACCGGTATCGTGTTTGGTTTCGCTTTTTATGTGATCAACGAAACCTTTGGACGCGTCACTATGGTGTTCAACATTCCATCAGTTATCGGCGCATTGCTGCCGAGCTTGCTGTTTTTGCTGCTGACATGGTGGCTATTGAAGCGTAAACCGAGTTAATTTTGTTAGGGTCTGTTGATCTTTATTTATAATTTGAGCTATAGACCCTAATGTCAAACCGCACTTTGCAGCCATCCCAAAGCCTGAAAAGTGCGGTATCTATTAAGAAATAAACAAATTGTCGAAAATTAAAGCGAACGAATAAAATTTTTAAATTTACGCTTGCAAGTTATGTGGTTAGCCGTATAATGCCCACCACTGACAGCGATTATGTTTATCAGCGTTGCCTGGGTGGCGAAATTGGTAGACGCAGTTGATTCAAAATCAACCGCCTTCGGGTGTGCCGGTTCGAGTCCGGCCCTAGGCACCACTGGTAAATATAATCCACAAGCCCTGATTTTTTAATCGGGGCTTTTTATTATCTAAAACAACCACTTAAATAATCACTCTCTCTTTTTTACTGTATGCTTAAACAGTGCTTTGCTGATCCGCCGTGATCTGCTAAGATCGAAAACAACACTATTTTGCACCGAAATTGCACCACGAATTGCACCAAATTTAACGTGGAGAAATTATGGGTATAGTAGACAAAATGG
>NZ_VDHF01000069.1:0-36452 GCF_006228025.1 Testudinibacter crocodili | reverse complement strand
ATATTTTAGTTATGTTTCAAACAAACCCTAATATTTTTATATTTTTCACATTAACCAATAGAGGATTTAGTTATGTCTCAAGCAGCTATCGCCAACGTATTTAAGCTCATTGAAGAGCATGATGTCAAATTTGTCGATTTACGTTTTACCGACATCAAGGGTACCGAACAGCACGTTTCGATTCCTAAAAGTGCGGTAGATGACGATTTTTTCGAAGACGGCAAAATGTTTGACGGTTCATCGATTGCCGGTTGGAAAACGATCAATAAATCCGATATGGTGCTGATGCCAATTCCTGAAACGGCAATTATCGATCCATTTTTTGCGATTCCAACCTTAAGCATTCGCTGCGATGTTTACGAGCCGACCACCATGCAAGGTTATGATCGTGACCCTCGCTCCATCGCATTGCGCGCCGAAGAATACCTAAAAGCCTCCGGTATCGCCGATACGGTATTATTAGGACCTGAGCCGGAATTCTTCCTGTTTGACGATGTGCGTTTTCAAGTCGGGATGGGCGCCAGCTCATTTGCGATTGACGATATCGAAGCCGCATGGAACAGCAACACCGAATACGAAGGCGGCAACACCGGTTATCGTCCGGGCGTGAAAGGTGGCTACTTCCCAGTGCCTCCGGTTGATTCTTCACAAGACATCCGCTCTGAAATGTGTTTGTTGATGGAAGAGTTCGGTTTGGTGATTGAAGCGCACCACCACGAAGTGGCAACCGCTGGTCAAAATGAAATTGCTTGTCGTTTCAACACGCTAACCTTAAAAGCCGACGAAACCCAAATCTATAAATATGTGGTACGCAATGTGGCACACGAACACGGTAAAACAGCATGTTTTATGCCAAAACCACTGTTCGGCGACAACGGTTCTGGGATGCACTGCCACATCTCGTTGGGCAAAGACGGTGCTAATCTGTTCTCCGGTGATAAATACGCCAACTTGTCCGAAACCGCACTTCACTTTATCGCTGGTGTGATTAAACACGCCAAAGCCTTGAATGCGTTCACCAACCCGACCACCAACTCCTACAAACGTTTGGTGCCAGGCTACGAAGCACCGGTGCTGTTGGCTTACTCAGCAAGCAACCGCTCCGCTTCAATTCGGATTCCGACGGTTTCCAGTCCGAAAGCACGCCGCATCGAAGTGCGCTTCCCGGATCCGGGTGCAAACCCATACTTGGCATTCTCAGCGATTTTGATGGCGGGTCTGGACGGTATTATCAACAAGTTAAACCCAGGCGATGCGATGGATAAAAACCTGTATGACTTGCCACCGGAAGAGTTGAAACAAGTGCCGCATGTTGCTGGTTCTTTGGAAGAAGCCCTGCAAGCACTGCAAGCCGATCACGACTTCTTGACTCGTGGTGGCGTATTCAGCAGCGACTTCATTGAGGCTTATGTCGAGTTGAAAGCCAAAGACGTACAACGTTTAAGAATGCTACCGCACCCGGCTGAATTCGAAATGTATTATGCGATGTAAGCTGAGTTTAAATCCGACAATTTAAAATAAGGGCGTATGTTAATGCGCCCTTTATGTCGTAATATTGACACAGCTCCCTTCTCCCACAAGGGGAGAAAGAATTCTAAATTGACAGATTTGAGAGATAAATGAACCAGCACATTATTCCCTTCTCCCTTGATGGGAGAAGGTGCCCGCAGGGCGGATGAGGGTGAAATCAAGCGAATTTGCACTCCCCCTCATCCTGATTTTAGCGTCTGAACGACGCTAAAATCTGTCCTTCTCCCACAAGGGGAGAAGTAATTCTTAAAATTTATACTGTACCACTATTTAAACAAGAGAACCGCCATGCCCTTTTTCGACACCCACACCCATTTTGATTATCTGATTCAGCAGTTGCAGCAGCCCGTGAGCGAAGCTGTGGCAGAAGCCAGTGCGGTTGGGGTGGAGAAAATCTTGATTGCTGCGGTCGTTGCAGAACAATTTGACAGCTTAACCGCACTTTGTGAACAAGCACCTGCACAGCTTTGTTATGGTTTGGGGCTGCATCCGCTGTATATTCAGCAGCACGAAGAGCAAGATTTAACGCAATTAAAAGTGCGGTTGAATGCAAAACCGCACTTATGCAAAGCTGTGGCGGAAATCGGTTTGGAAAGAGCGGTTGCTGAGTTGATCACGCCTGAAATTTGGCAAAAACAGTGCCATTTTCTCGAAACACAACTCTATCTGGCACGCGATTTCAATCTGCCGGTCAGCCTGCATTCGCGTCGCAGTCACGATCAACTTTATACTTTTTTAAAACGGATTTCATTGCCGAAAAAAGGTGTGGTGCACGGCTTTGCCGGCAGTTATCATCAAGCCAAACGCTTTGTCGATCTGGGCTATTTTATCGGTGTCGGCGGCACCATCAGCTACCCGCGCGCCAACAAAACCCGTGAAGCGATTCGACAATTGCCGTTGGACAGCCTGGTGTTGGAAACCGACAGCCCGGACATGCCGCTGCTTGGTTTTCAAGGACAGCCGAACCGCCCGCAACGGTTGCCGTTAGTGCTGCAAACCCTAAGCGAATTACGTAGTGAACCTACGGCACAAATTCAAGAAACTATTTGGCGCAACAGCCGCACACTTTTTGATTTCTAGATATAAATAAGCGAACTTATGCCACGTTATACACCGGATAATCCAAAGTGCGGTTAGTGTTTTGTTTTTATCGGTGTTATCATTCTGTTATGTCATCTCTATAACCCGATTAATTATGCGAATTCCACGAATTTATCACCCTGAATCCTTAACCGCACTTCACCACTGTGAGCTGAACGACGATGCGGTCAATCATGTTGCACGCGTGTTGCGCATGAATGTCGGGCAGCAACTTGAATTATTTGACGGCAGCAACCATATTTATCCGGCAACAATTAATGAAATCAGTAAAAAAACGGTCAAAGTGCGGTTAGACGGCGCAATTGAAGACGACCGAGAATCCAATCTCAATATTCATTTAGGGCAAGTGATCTCGCGTGGTGACCGCATGGAATTTACCATTCAAAAATCGGTGGAACTGGGTGTGAATATGATCACACCGCTCTGGTCGGAACGCTGCGGCGTGAAACTCGATGCGGATCGAATGGAGAAAAAAATTCAGCAGTGGCAAAAAATTGCGATTGCTGCCTGTGAACAGTGCGGACGTAATCGGGTTCCCAACATCCGCCCGTTGATGAAATTGACCGATTGGTGCGCCGAAACAAGCGAGATGCTGAAACTTAATCTGCACCCACGTGCTGAATGCGGCATTCGTCAACTCGGCAAAATTCCCGAAGCTGGGGTACGTCTGTTAATCGGTTCAGAAGGCGGTTTATCGGCAAGTGAAATCGCCATGACCGAACAGCAACAATTTCAATCGGTACTGCTCGGAAAGCGCGTGTTGCGCACCGAAACCGCTGCATTGGCGGCAATTACCGCCCTGCAAGTCTGTTTCGGCGATTTATCATAAGGAAAAAAATCATGATTAAACTCGGCATTGTGATGGATCCAATTCAATCCATCAATATCAAAAAAGATTCCAGTTTTGCGATGTTGGAACAGGCGCAAGCACGTGGTTATCAACTGTATTATATGGAAATGAATGATCTGTTTTTGCACAAAGGCGTAGCGAAAGCGCGAGTGCGAGAACTGAAAGTGCGGTATGACTATCAGGATTGGTTTGAATTTGTCAGCGAAACAACGCTCGAACTGGCAGAATTGGACGTGATCTTAATGCGCAAAGATCCGCCGTTTGACACTGAATTTATTTACGCGACTTATATCTTAGAACGGGCTGAGCAACAAGGTTGTTTAATCGTGAATAAACCGCAAAGTTTGCGTGACTGCAATGAAAAATTGTACACCGCCTGGTTTGCCGAGTTAACCCCGGAGACGTTGGTCACCCGTGATGCGGCACGAATTAAGGCATTTCATCAGCAACACGGCGATATTATTTTAAAACCGCTGGACGGCATGGGGGGCAGCTCCATTTTTCGGGTTAAACAAGACGACCCAAATCTGTCCGTGATTATCGAAACCTTGACCAAACTAGGGCAACAGTATTGTATGGCGCAAACTTATATCCCAGAAATTGTCAGCGGCGATAAACGGATTTTAGTGGTGGATGGCGAACCGGTACCCTACTGTTTGGCACGGATTCCACAAAAAGGCGAAACCCGTGGCAATTTGGCAGCCGGCGGCAGTGGCGAAGCACGTCCGTTGACTGACAGCGACTGGCTGATCGCAAAAACCGTTGCCCCTTATTTAAAACAAAAAGGGTTGATCTTTGTCGGTTTGGACGTAATCGGCGATAAACTGACCGAAATTAACGTCACCAGTCCAACCTGTATCCGTGAAATTGAAGCGGCATTTCCGCAAGTTTCAATCAGTGGCATGTTAATGGATGCGATTGAGCGACGTTTACAGGATCAGCCGTAAAAATACAGGACAATATGACAATGAAATTACAAGACCACTTTTTGCTGGCAATGCCAGGCATGGACGACCCTTTTTTCAAAAATGCGCTGATTTATATCTGTGAGCACAATAATGAAGGGGCAATGGGGATTATGTTGACCCAAGTGACCGACTTGAGCGTAGCGGAAATTATCGCCAAAATGAATTTTCTAATTGCCGATCAGCGCGAATATCGACAAGATGATATTGTGCTGATGGGCGGGCCGGTTAATCTCGAGCGCGGATTTATTTTACACAGTAAATGTATTCCGGCTTTTGAACACAGCTATGCAGTGTCCGATCACGTTTGGATGACCACTTCTGCCGACGTGCTGCAAACCATTGGTCGCGCCGATGCGCCGGAGAAATATCTGGTGGCGCTAGGCTGCTGCCGCTGGCGTGCAGAACAATTGGAGCAAGAGATTGCCGATAATGTCTGGTTGGTGCTGGAGTCCAATTCACGCTTGCTGTTTGACGTGCCTTACGATCGCCGCTGGCTGGAAGCCAACCGCACTTTGGGTTTCGAACCGACTCATTTGACCGCACTAGCAGGGCATGCCTAATGGGATTTACCGCACTTGCCTTTGATTTTGGGGTGAAAAGTATCGGCTGTGCTGTCGGGCAAAGCATCACCGGCACGGCACAAGCCCTTAATGCGTTTAAAGCTAACGACGGCATTCCCAACTGGGATTTGATTGGAAAATGCCTGAACGAATGGAAGCCGCAAGTCGTTATTGTCGGTTTGCCGCTGAATATGGACGGCACAGAACAAGACATTACCCAGCGTGCCAGAAAATTTTCACAACGAATTCACGGTCGATTTGGCATTCCGGTTGTGCTGCACGACGAACGCCTCAGCACCGTCGAAGCGCGCAGTGAACTCTTCTCCCGTCGCGGTTACAAAGCCTTAGAAAAAGGCAAAGTCGATTCGATCTCTGCTTGCATTATCTTAGAAAGTTGGTTTGAAACCCATAGCAGCGACGAAATAGCGTAATTATTAAAGTCAATAACCATCTATCTTCGTGGTATAAAATACTTTACATTAAAATTTGTGAGCTCAATCACAAATTTTAGTTTACTTATTTATCAAATAGATATATTAGCCATATAATCAAATCACTCCTTTTTTCCGCTTCGTTATTTCTTTACGTTATTATCTTCTCGGGTAAACTTTCGCCGTTTTATCTATTTTATTATAGATAAATGATATTTTAGGAAAATTCTATTGAGAGTTATTCTCAAATGCTATATTCTACGCCGCAAATTAGTAACATTGCGTTACTAATTTATAGCTTCTAATAATAATATTAAAAAATTGAGTATCTTGTATGACATTACGTTTTAAACATAAGGTGTATTACACCTTGTTGCCGCTGCTAGCATTGCCCCACCTGACCCATGCCGAAACGAACAACCAACACGAACAAAGCCTGCGCAACAGCGAACGAGAAATCAACCAGCAAATTGAGCGAAATCGTTACCAACAACTGCTCAAAACCAGTCAACAAACCAGCACGGTCACTGAACCAGAAACCGATTCCTTTTCTCAGGCATGCTTGCCCGTTAACGGACTGCAACTCACAGGTATCCACTTACTGGACGAAAAAGATCTCACAACTTTAACGCCAATTCCGGAAAATTGTATCAGTGACGCCAATGTCAACCGCTTGATCCGCGAATTGACCCAACGCTATTTGGATCGCGGCTATATTACCGCGCGAATGGTGTTTGCCCCGCTGGACGAAAACCGCACTTTGCGCCTGCACGCCGTTGAAGGAACCGTTGAAAGTATTGAATTTGAGCAGCACACCGCACTGAGCAGCGTGCAGAATGTTTTTCCTTCAATATTGGGGAAACCGTTGAATATTCGTGAGTTAGATCAAGGTTTAGATCAACTCAATCGCTTGCCTTCACAACAAATAAGTGTCGATATTTTGCCCGGCAAGCAGTTCGGTGGCTCCACGCTTGTGCTGAAAAACCATGCACTGGCACAGTCACCTTTCCGTTTTTATACCACCGTTGATAACCATGGCAAGAAAAACAGTGGTCGGCTCATTGGGCGAGTGGGATTCTCTTGGGATAATCTGACCAAGCACGCTGACTTTCTTTCACTGCACCACAGCCAAAATTTGGATCACCGTTCCAGTCGCTACAACCGCAGCTATAGCGGCTTGTATTTTATTCCCTACGGCTACTGGACTTTTAGTGCCTTTGCCGCCCGCTCCGATTCTGCGGTCAGTTTGCCGGTTTCCGGCGCCAAATATTATGGATCCAGTCGCCAATTTGGTTTGCGCTTAGATCGAGTACTATCACGTAATCAATTCCATATCAATACCTTGAGCCTGAGCCTAAGCCGTAAACAAAACAGTAATGTGCTGTTGGGTTATCGTAATCCCGATCAAAACTTGCGTTTGACGGTGTTGGATCTCTCTTTTGATCACCTGCGAATTTTAGACAACGGCACCTTGTCACTGAATCTGGGAATGCAACATGGTCTAGCGCTGTTCGGTGCTAGCCGCAGCAACAAGCAGCGGATTACTGAGCCACAGTTTACCAAATTTGGTTTGAGTGCCAGCTGGCAATATCCATTCTCTATTTTAGATCGGCAATTTCAACTGCAACACCGTTTTGCTGCGCAATATTCCAACGATCGTTTACCGTCGATGGAAACCTTTGATCTTACCGATAACAGTGCGCTGCGCGGTTTTGATCGCCTCAGTTTAAGCAGCGATAACGGGTGGTATTTACGCAATACTCTATCTTATCCGGCAGCCTATAAAGCGGTAAGTTTGACGCCCTTTATCGGGCTGGATACCGGACGAATTTTCAATCGCAATGCGCCAAATGCGTGGCAAAGTGCGGTTGGCACCAGCTTTGGGATTCACTTGTCTTACCGGCAATTGAGTGGATCTTTTTCTTTTGATCGCGGGTGGTTTGTTTCTTCACCTGAACGTCAAAATGAAAGCCAATTTTTAGGCAAAATAACAATAACTTTTTAATTATTACTAAAAATAATTTCTAATAGAGAGGGAATTCTGAATGAAATCATTTAAATTGTCATTTAAGGGCAAACTGAGCTGTACCTTGAGTATTGCGTTAATTACTGGTGCTGGCACAGCTGTTGCTGAAACGAATAACACCAGTATTTTCTTTATGAGTGGAATGGCGGCAATTGCCGCTCAAGCCAATGAACCGGTAGTTGCCGGTGGCAACTCTGCTCCGTCAGTCAGTAGCGCCAATAACGGTGCCACCGTGATTAATATTGTCAAACCCAATGAGCAGGGATTGTCACACAATACTTATGACAAATATAACGTTAACACCGCTGGTGCAGTGCTCAACAACGCCACACAAGATGGGCAGTCACAGCTGGCAGGACAAGTTCAAGCCAATAAAAATATCACCGATCACGCGGCAAAAGTCATTTTAAACGAGGTGGTCAGTCGCAATCCGTCGCTACTGCTTGGTCAGCAAGAAGTTTTCGGTATGGCAGCCGATTATGTACTCGCAAATCCGAATGGTATTACTTGTGATGGTTGTGGTTTTATCAATATTCCACGTGCTTCTATGGTGGTCGGCGAAGCTGAAATCAGCGAAGGACAAATCAAAACCCTGAACAGCACGCGCAATAACAATAGCCTGACCATTCAAGGTAAAGGCGTATCCGGCAGTGAGGTATTGGATCTGGTTGCTCCTAAGATTAATGCTTCAGCCAGCATTAAAGCAACAAAAGAGATCAATGCTGCCAGCGGTCATAACAAAATGGATTACCAAAGCAAGCAAGTGACCGGAATTCATAGTCAACAACAAAATTTGGACGGCTACTATGTCGGTGGTATGCAAGCCGGTCGAATCAACATTGTCAGCACCGGGCAAGGTAACGGCGTTAACTTAAGTGGTGAAATTCAAACCACTACTGAAGCAGGGCTTGATCTCAAGGGGCACGGAGTCATTAATTTGGTATCTGCGAAGATCAAGGGGAATGTCAATACCAATGCGAAAGATCTGGTTCTGACTGGAAAGGTTGAGGATAACCGTCAAGTGCAGCAGCTGGACGGCAACTACTCCGCTTATAACGGTGCGAGCAAAAAACAGCGCAGCACTGAAGATCAACAATGGAATCAAACCGAAATTCAAGGCGATGTGATTCATTTGAATGCCACCAATAAAGTGGAAATCAACGCTGCTAAACTACGCGGCAAGGATATTCAAGTCCTCTCAAAAAACATTGACTTGAACAGCCAAAAACTGAAAAACAAAACCGAGCATATTGACCATAACTGGCACTACTCTTGGGAGCACAACCAAACACAAACCACTGAAAACGAACGTCAGATCGGTAATGATTTCCGAGGCGAAAATGTCAAGATTAAAGCCACCGAAGGCAATGTGGAGATCACCGCAAGTGCGGTTCACGCCGATCAAAATTTGTCCGTCAGTGCTGATCGGGGCAAAGTGTTGCTGGACGGTGCAGTACAGAAATCGCGCAGCATGAATGTAGGTAATAAACGTAACCACACCGCAAACTTGGAAACCGGCAGCTGGAACGAAGCCAATGAAAGCGAAACCTTGAAAAAAACTTGGCTGACAGCTAATCATAATTTAGGCATTACCGGAAAAAGTGGGGTGAGCATCAGTGGCGCAGATGTTTGGGCAGACGGTGATATGTTGGTAACCTCCGAAAGCGGTAAAGTCGAAGTCGGCACCCAGCAAATCAGTAATAATAAAGTCACCCGCAGCGACCAAGTTTATTGGGGTGGTATCGGTGGTGGACACAACACCGATAACAACCGCAGCGATAAATTACAAGTTGCTTCCGATATCAAAGCCAAAGGCATCGTGCTACTGAATGGCGAGCAAGGCGTCAATATTCAAGGCAGCAAAGTGCAGGCACAAAAAGGAGGCTATGCCCAATCCGGCACTGGCAGTGTGACTGTTGATCATGCCACCAATTTCAGCCATGAAATTATCAATCAGCGCAACGGCACCGTGTTTAACATCACCAAAAATGCACTATCCAGTGATGAACAACGTGAAAATGCCCAAAGTGCGGAGCTGCTTTCTGATGCGACCTTCAATGTTATCGCGAAACAAGATATCAATGTCATCGGCAGCATCATCAATGTGGCTGAACAGCTCAATTTAACAAGTGTCGGCAACATCAATATCGAAGGTGCGAAGCAGGCGTTAAACAAAACCACGAAAACTAATGAGGTCAAAGCAACGGCTTATGCGCGTGAAGATGGTGATAAACAATACCGTGCCGGCGTTGGTATTGAACTGAGCAGCAGCAAAGAAACGCTGGATCAAGTCACCCATTTAGGCAGCGTGGTTCAAGGCGGATCCTTAAACCTAACTACTGATAGCGATGCCAATATCAAAGGATCAAGCCTAAAAACCTCTCAAGGTAACGCTACTGTTAACGCCGAAAATATTCACATTACGGCACAACAAGATCAAAAAAATCTGCAAACCGACAGTGGAAAAAGTGGCTTTGGAGTTTATGTAGGTGGCGGAATGGATCGGGTGACCATTGGCTTAGAAAGCGGAATGACCAAAGTTCATGCCGACAAAACCACCGAAACCGCACTTCAATCGTCAACCGAAGTCAATGGTGACTTAACACTGAACGCTAAAAACAGCTTGCAATATGAAGGTGGTAAACATCAGGTGAATGGCAAATTGCAAGAAAATGCCGATAACATCATTCGAAATGTCGCTAAAAATAGTGAAAAAGAGCAACGTGAAACCACCACCGTTAATGTTGAAATAGGTGCCAGTGCTGATATCAGCGGCGTCACCCGTGCGGTTGAAAAAGCGGTTAACGGCTTAGCTGAAGGCAACCCGGTCGGCGCATTCGGCTCAGTCAGTGCTATCGGTGCCCCAAATGCCAATACAGCGCTGAAGCTAGGCGGCGGTAAAAAAGTTGAAAATAACGAAAGTAGTACCGCACTTGGTACCCAAATCCAAGCCGCTAACATTAACGCTACGGCAAATGATATTCGTGATGTTGCCACCCGTTATCAAGCCACTGACAGCGTCGTGATTAACACCCAACATTACGCTAATGTGGCTGCCGCCAATACCGAAGTTCGCAAAACGATTGAAGATAAAGGCGAAGGCAGCCTGGGTGTTTCCACCAGCACCGGTTTGGACATCAGCGTATCTGCCAAAGGAAAGGGCAGTCACAGCGAAAGTAATAGCCTCTCATCTGAGGCAGTCAGCGGTGGTTTTGACACTGTCGGTGATATTACAATCAACGCTAAAAACGGTATCTTGTTGGAAGGCAACACGCTAAAATCAGAAAAAGGCACTTTAGCACTCTCCTCACAAGGCAATATTGACTTGGTGCAAGCCAACAATATCAAGCAAAGTAATAAAAACGGCTTTAACTTGGATATCAGTGCCTCTGGCGGCACCAGCCCAAGCAGCAAATCCGGTTCAGGCGGCATTGGCGGCGGTGCAAATGATTCCAGCGCCCAAAGCATCACAGCAAAAGCCGGTGAAATTGCGGTGCAACACGCCAATCTGACGGCTAAAAATGTGGTACTGCAAGGTGTTAACGGCAAGGTAGACAGCCTAAAAGTACAAGCTGGCGAAAGTGCGGTCATCAAAGCAGCTCAGGGATCTTCCTCTGAGAAAGGTATCGATTGGTCACTGAACATCGGTGTCGGTGGAAACTCCAGCGGTGGTGATAAAGCTTCGACTGGCGGGTCATTCAAACTCGGTGTCAATGTCAAAAATACCGATCAAGCCGCGATCAATTATACCGCCACTACCCTCAATGCCGACAAAGCCACCATCCATGCCGGGGCAAACAGTGATCATGCGGTGCATATCAGCGGTAGCACTATTCAAGCCGATGAGCTTGAGGTGAATGCAAACCACGGTGGTATTGTGGTGGAATCATTGCAAAATGCCGAGCACAAAAACAACTGGGGCTTTGGGATCAATGCGAATGCCAACATTAAAAAAGTCAGCGGTGAAGAAAAAACAACCCAAGACGGCAGTGGCAATCTGACAGTCAACATTGATAAAACTGCAAAAACCACACAAGTGATCAGCCATCTCGAAGGGAAAAACGTTCGATTGGACAGTGAAAAAGATCTGGCACTACTCGGCGCGACCGTGAAAGGCAATACCGTCAACGGTGATATTGGTAACAATCTCACCATTGAAAGTCGTAAAGATACTGAAGAAAGTGTTGGTTTTAATTTGGGGCTAAATTTGACCAATTCGCAAAACGGTGGTGCGCTGACCGGCGTGATGAAAGCCGTCCCTTCGACCAAGAAAACCGATGAATTGAAAGGAAAAGTCACCACTGCGGTCAATAATGCAGCAGAAGCTGCCGGTTTTGCCGAGCATAACCCACTGACCGGAAAAACCTTGAAACCATCGACCTTCAACGTCTCCGGTAATATCGTATCGCAAGATGAAGTCACAACAGTAGCAGGGATTCAAAGTGGTGAAGTCAATTTAAATGTGAAAAATCACATTCAATTGAACGGCGCCAGCATCACTGCAACTGACAGTCGCCCGAATGTTAATACGGTATCTGTCGGTGTCGAAGATATCGCAGGACACCACAACCGCTATCAAGGCGAACTAGATGTCTCCAATAACATTCCGCTGTTGATTCAGGAAGCCGTCAAAGATTTAAAAGACGCAAAATTCCCGCTTATCAATGGCAGCGTGAAAAAAGACAGCAGCAATGTGGTTTCTGAAATTGATCAGGTCACCAAACGGTAAGTAACGTATGTGGCTCATGGACATTATTTAAAGATAATAAGTGTCTATGAGCCATATCAACCTCATTAAATCTGCACGCTATCCAAGCCCATCGCTTTATCCATAGAGCCTAATTCAGTGTGGAATGCTACGCCTAAACGGTTCCACGCATTAATGATCGCAATCGAAAACACTAAATCGCACAGTTCTTGATCACTGAACACCGCTCTGGCGCGTTGGTACAACTCGTCGCTTAATCCGACGGATTGAATTTGGGTTAAGGCTTCGGTCATCTCCAATGCCATGCGCTCTTTGGCAGAAAATAGATTGCTTTCGCGCCAAATTGCCACGTGGTGCAGACGCAATTCACGCTCGCCATATTTGCGCGCGGTTTTAACGTGCATATCCACACAAAACGCACAGCCGTTGATTTGTGAAGCGCGGGTTTTCACCAACTCTTTTAATAACGGATCAAGTGAACAGTTGCCTAACACGCCTTCTACTTTTAACATCGCATTAAATGCTTCAGAACCGATCATTGGGTAACTTAAACGTTGCATAATTTTTTCTTCTTTTTTGATAGATTAAATACGTCCACGCACAAATTGCGCGGTAATGTTGGCGACACGTTCGCCGTATAAATAGGCAGTTTCTAAATCGCCTTTTGCCATCTCTTCCGGCTCAACCATCATCGACGCAGCCATCGGACCGAGGCTGCCATCAACACGATTAATCGCATTTGGGCTTGCGCCATTGATGGTTTGGAACGATTCCGGCTCGTTCACTGCCGGTGCAATGCCAAGGCTGACAAAAATCATGCCTTGTTGCATTGCATTCACCATTAAGCCGATTAAAGTGCTTTCTTTATCGCCGGCAAAACAGGCGGAATTGGTGAATGCACCGGCGATTTTGTCTTGCCATTGGCGCGAAAACCAACGCGAAACCGCACTTTCCTGAAATGCTTTCATTTTGGCTGACACATTGCCCATATAGGTCGGACAGCCAAAAATAATTGCATCGCAGGTATCCAATAATTCTAGTTGCTCTGATGCCTCTTCCACCTCCAAAAATACCACCTCGGTTTCCGCTACTGCCGCTGCACCACGTCTAACATACTCTGCCAGCATTTTAGTGTGCCCTTTGCCGCTGTGATACACAATCGCTACTTTTGCCATGTTGAAATCCTCTTATTGATAAGCAAAATAAATTGTGTGCTACTTTACTTGAACGGATTATCATAATAAAGTAGCTAAAATCAGTTAATCTATACGGAAATTCGCACAATGGCATTAGATCGATTAGAAGCGATGCGCGCGTTTTGTCGCATTGTTGAATTAGGCAGTTTTAGTAAAGCGTCAGAGGCATTAGGCATTGCCAAAACCACGATTTCGGGGCAAATTCAAGCGTTGGAAGAGCGGTTGGGGGTGGTGCTGTTGCACCGTTCAACCCGTCGGGTTTCGCCAACCACCGATGGCGTGAATTATTATGAACAGGTAAAGCAACTGATTGAAAGTGTTGATGATTTAGAAGCGTCAATGCAGGAAGTCGGCAGTATTAAAGGCAAAATCAAAGTGGAAACCACTGCGCCGTTGGGGTCGCATTTATTGATTCCGGCGTTACCGGCATTTTTACAGAAATATCCTGAACTGGAATTAGAGATCCGTTGCAGCGAAAGAGCGGTGGATATGGTGCAGGAAAATGTCGATTGCGCGTTGCGTGGCGGTCCGGTGACTGAGCCGGATTTGGTGTGTAAAATGGTCGGGAAAATGCGCTTTTGTTTATGCGCAGCACCCAGCTATCTCGCCAATGCCGTGCCATTAAGCCACCCATCCGATTTGCATCGGCATCAATATATCGGCTTTCGTTTTCCGGCAAGCGATAAACTGTATTGTTATGATCTACATAAAGGAGAAGAACGGTTTTATGTTGATGTCAAACCGCACTTGACGTTTAACAATGCCGATGTGTATTGCAATGCAGCGTTGACAGGATTGGGCATTATCGCTATACCGCGTGCTTCCGCACAACGCTATTTTGCGTCGGGCGAATTAGTAGAAGTGTTACCGGATTGGCAAGCGAGCAACATGCCGATTAGCGTGGTGTATCCTTATTCGCGCCGTCTGTCAGCGCGGGTACGGGTTTTCGTCGATTGGGCGGTACAATTGTTTGAAAACCACCCGTTATGGGGTAGAGATTGAATCAATTTTTCGGACAATTTATCCATAAAGTTGGTATTCCGTGCCGATTTTTAATTTGATAGTATGTCTTTGGTCATTTTTTATCATGTTTAATTAAGGAAATGTTATGCAAAAATCTCTATTAGCAACCGCACTTTTAGCCACGCTAATCAGCGGCGCTGCAATTGCAAAAGTGGACAATCCAACTGTTGCGATGCAGCAAGACGAAATCAAAGCCAGCGTATTAATCGATGGTTTAAACAATATCTGGGAAATGAAGTGGGGTGCAAATGGCGATATTTGGGCAACTACGCGCCAAGGCAAAGAGATCGTTGCCATCAATCCGAGCACCGGCGCAAGCAAGGTATTGTACACTTTCGATAAAGCCTTCGCCGAGCCAGTACACCAAGGCGTGTTGGGCATGGAATTACATCCGAATTTTGCTAAAGGTACCGACGAAGATTATGTGTATGTGTATTACACCTACAGCGACAGCAGCAAAGATAAATCCGATTTCGGACGTGTGGTGCGTTTAAGCTACGATGCGAAAAACGGCACATTGGGCGATGAGCAAATCGTGTTGGACAAAACCCCGGCAGGCAACGATCACAACGGTGGACGCTTGTTGTTCGATAAAAGCGGCAAATTATTACTGACCTTGGGCGACAACGGTTACAACCAATATGGCAATATGTGTAAAGAGATCCAATCGCAAAAAATCCCAACCGACGCCGAAGTCGCCGCCAATGATTTCAACAAATATCGCGGCAAAGTGATCCGTTTCAATCTGGACGGCTCAATTCCAAGCGACAACCCTGAAATCAATGGCGTGAGAAGCCATATTTATGCCTACGGTTTCCGTAATCCGCAAGGTTTAGTTTATGTTGGAGACACCTTATACAACACCGATCAAGGTCCTGCGGTTGATGATGAGATCAATATCATCGAAGCTGCCGGTAACTATGGTTGGCCACACATTGCAGGTTACCAAGACGATATGGCTTACAGCTACGCCAATTTCTCCGCCGCACCGAACTGTGCTGAATTGCCGGAATATATCGGCGTGCCGAACGGAGCAGTTGTGCCTGAATTTAAGGAAAGCGAGTTCCAAGCCGACAATTTGAAATTCCCACAAAAAACCTTTTATACCGTGCCGCAGGGTTACAACTTCAGCGATGAAAAATGTGAAATCGGTTACATCTGCTGGCCAACGGTAGCGACCACCAGTATCGCTTACTACCCGAAAAACGGTAAAATCAAGAGTTTACAAAATTCACTACTGGTAACCGGGGTGAAAACCGGCACGCTTTACCAGTTGCCGTTGAGTGCGGACGGGAAGCAAGTGCAGGGCGAATCAATCACCCACTTCCGCACCGACAACCGTTATCGTATGGTATTGGTTTCACCGGACACCAGCAAAATCTACATCGCTACCGATGATGCCGGCATCTTGATGGGCAAGGATATTCAGCCGGTGATGAAAGTCGCCAATAAAGGCGCTATTTTGGTGTTTGAAGCCAAATAGTCTCTGGCTTAAGAGCCAATTAAAGGTAGCTATTTAAAACAAAGATTGGGGTGATTCATCATCAACCCCAATCTCTTTATTTTACTCTGCATAGCTAGCGACTACAGCACCAGCGCTGCGCCCCATTTAATGATGTCGAAGAAGAACTTATTATCACCGGTGGCAACCGCATCGCCATTTTGCTTGCTGTCAGTTTTGCTCTCTTCCACCATACCGCTCTTATACTGTCCTTTCACGACTGACAAATCATCACGTGCATTCGCTCTCAAAAGCTCGCACTGGGCTTTTGGCAACGGTTCCGTACTTACCTGTTTAAATTTTTTATATTGATATTGTGCATAGCCCATGGATTTTTCATCTTCTTGAACCATTTTCAAATAATCTGCGCCAATAATCTTTTCCAAAGGATAAAAGAAAACATATTGCGAATGGATATATGCATCTTCTTGCGAGAAATGCGCCTGTTGAATCCGCGTTAAATTAGGATAGACGCATTGTTCGGTTTGATGGCTGCTCATAACCCAACGTTTAGCATCTGTATCTGACAAGATATAATCAGCATTGGCAAATTCAGCAGGAAATGCTGCTTCTGGTTTATCCAAACTACAAGCAACAACCGACAAAGCTATTGCTGGCAACACCAATTTTTTCAACATACTCAACCTTAATTACCTTTTTTAATATTCAGCGGAATTTTAACAACAACCGCACTTTTTAGAAAGCAATTCCCGGTTTGACATCCGAAATTGCGGCGGCAGAATAAAACAAAGCAGCCGCCAAATTACTCTGACGACTGCTATTATTATTTGATTTTAAGATACTAAAATCAGCCCATACCGTATTTTTTCAGCTTTTTGCGTAACGTACCACGATTGATACCCAACATATTGGCAGCACGGGTTTGATTGCCACGCGTGTATTGCATCACCATATCCAGCATCGGGTGTTCAACTTCCGATAAAACCAACTCATAAAGATCATTGACATCTTGCCCGTTTAATTGAGCTAAATAATTTTTCAACGCTTGTTTGACCGAATCTCTTAATGGTTTATTTGTAATTTGAGATTGTGCATTTAAAGTTGAAACTGTTAATGCATCTGAATTGCTACGTTGTTCTAACATTTTAATATGTTCCATTTAACTAAAAAAATCACCCCAATCCACTATTGGATTGAGTCAAGAAACTCTTCCAAGACATACAACTGCTGCTTAGGATCAGCAATGGTATTGAAAGTACGTTTAAAAGCAGAATCTGGTTTGATGTTATCCAAATACCAACTTACATGTTTCCGAGCGACCCGATATCCTTTCTGCTCGCCATAAAAAGCGTGCAAATTGTGAATATGTTCGAGCACCACTTGACACTTTTCCGCCAAACTTGGCTCGGCAATCAGCGCACCTGATTGCAGAAAAGCCTCAATTTGTCGAAACAACCACGGCTGACCGAGTGCGCCTCGCCCAATCATCACCGCATCTGCGCCGGTATAGTCTAAAACATACCGTGCTTTTTCTGCGCTGGTGATATCACCGTTGGCAATCACCGGAATTGAAATTTGCTGTTTCACCTGACAAATATTGTCGTACTCCGCCTCTCCCTGATACAGACAGCTGCGAGTTCTACCGTGAATAGTCAACGCTTGGATACCGGATTGCTCCGCTATTTTGGCGATTTCAATACAATTTCGGTGTGTTTTATCCCATCCGGTTCTGATCTTCAACGTCACCGGCACGTCGACCGCTGCCGTCACTTCACACAGAATTTTAGCCACCAATTCAGGATGTTGCATCAATGCCGAGCCCGCCATTTTGCGGTTTACCTTCTTGGCAGGGCAACCCATGTTAATGTCAATTAACTGTGCGCCGTATTCTACATTCAATGCCGCCGCTTGTGCCATTTCCAGCGGATCACTACCGGCGATTTGCACCGCATTAATCCCAATCTCCTCGTGGTGTGCCACCCGAAGCCGAGATTTCTCCGTATGCCATACATCCCGATTCGCCGACATCATTTCAGAATAGCTCATGCCAACATGATAGCGGGCACAAAGTCGTCTGAACGGCTGATCGGTTATTCCCGCCATTGGCGCCAATAATACGCGATTTTTTAATTGAAATTGTCCAATACGCATATACTGTTCACCACAACAAAAAGCAGAATCAAAACAGAACCATCATCGAATAAGGGGGGCTATAATACGCACTTTTTATCAATTAGGGAAGTACATTTTTTATCCAAAATGCGTTTTTTTGCATTTTTTTGATCTGGTTAAAAAAACAGCGAAAATAATCTCCAAAAACCAAATCAATCGGCTGCTTAATGATTGACAAGCAGCCGATTTTAGTTCAGATGAGGACTTAAGCTCTTTTAACTCCGCTAATCCGACACCACTCTTCCAGTTCCGCCACGGGTTCTAACCGTACTTGGCTTTGGTAGGCTTCGCATACGGCTTGTGCTTGATTGGCGAGAATGCCGGATAGCCCTAAAGCTGCATTCGGTTTTAATAATGTGATGATCGGTTCAGCAAGCTCTTTCAACGGACCGGCAAGGATATTCGCCACCACCACATCGGCTTGTAGGTCTTGCGGTTGATCTTTGGCGAGAAATAACTGCAAGCGGTCGGCGACACCGTTGCGTTCGGCATTATCGCGGCTGGCAAGGATTGCCTGCGGGTCGATGTCAATACCGATTGCCTGTTTCGCACCAAGCTTCAACGCAGCAATGGCAAGAATGCCTGAACCGCAACCGAAGTCGATCACCGTTTTGCCGTTTAGATCCAAGCCGTCCAACCAAGTCAGGCAAAGTGCGGTTGTCGGGTGAGTGCCCGTGCCGAAGGCTAGTCCCGGATCGAGCATCACATTGACCGCACTTTCGTCCGGCACCGGACGCCAACTCGGGCAAATCCATAGCCGCTCGCCAAAGCGCATCGGATGAAAATTATCCATCCACTCCCGCTCCCAGTCTTTGTCTTCAATCTGCTCAATTTTATGGCTAACCGCTGGGGTTAAGATCCGCTGCGCAGTCAATTCGGCGACAATTTGCTGCATATCGGTTTCTGCATCAAACAAGGCAATCACATCCGTATTGCCCCACAAACGAGTTTCGCCTGGCAAGGGTTCAAACACCGGTGTGTCCTGACTGTCCACAAACGTCACCGACACCGAGCCCAACGCTTCCAGTGTTTCACTGATTTTTTCTGCTTGTTTATCGTTACTGTTGATTCGAATTTGTACCCAAGGCATCTATTTTTCCTCTTTTTTGATCCTGTTTTTCACCGAGTTTATTGGCAACCAAGAAGGCGATTAAGCCGAACACCAGTGATGGTACGATAGCATGGAAACCCAATAATTTGAGTGAAAGAACGGTTAGCAACACATAGCTGCCCAAGCCGACTGTCATTGAGGCGATCGCACCGTAAGCATTGGCTTTATCCCAATATAAACCCAATACAATCACCCATAAAAATGCCGCTTCCAAGCCACCAAACGCAAATAAATTCAACCAAATAATCATATCCGGTGGATTGAGTGCCGCTAAAATCAAAAGTGCGGTCAAAATCAGTGTTGCCATTGATGAGAAAAACCCGATTTTTTTCTGATTATTCGCCATTTCCGGCTTCGCTGATAAATAGATATCTTTAACGAAAATCGCCGAAGATTGGATCAATTGCGCATCAATGGTCGACATAATCGCCGACATTGGCGCCGCCAGAAAAATCCCAGCGACAATCGGCGGTAAGACTTGCAGCATGAGGCTTGGGATGACTTGATCCGGAATCGTCAAATCCGGTAAGATCGCCCGACCTAGCGCACCGGAAAGATGCATGCCGAGCATAACAATCGTCAATACGATAGTCCCGATCAACATGCCGCCATGTAATGCTTTACTGTCTTTAAACGCCATGCAACGCACCGCTGTATGCGGCAGCCCGACCACGCCAAAGCAGACCAAAATCCAAAATGACGCCATAAACTGAAAATCCAGCATCTCATTCGGTCCATAAGGGCTGACCAGTTGTGGATCGGTTGCAGCCAAAGCGGCAACCGCACTTTCTACTCCACCGGCAGCATAAATCACCGCAAACAATAAAATAAAAGTGCCTAAAATCATTACTGTACCCTGAATGGTATCAGTCAACACTACGGCACGAAAACCGCCGATAAAGGTGTAAATCCCGACCGTTAGCGCAAAAATCAGTAAGGATTGGGTATAACTGATACCAATGGTGGTTTCCAGCAAGCGCGCGCCACCGATAAATTGCACGGTCATTGCCGCAAAAAAAGCGATTAACAAGGCAAAACAGGCAATCCATACCAGATATTTATTTTTGTAACGGTGCAATAGCAGATCATTAATGGTCAGCGCCCTACTTTCTCTTGACAGCAGCGCAAATTTTTTGCCCAACGCCCCCAGTGCCAACCAGACTGCCGGCACTTGAATCATTGCCAACAACACCCAACCCAAGCCGAATTTATACGCAGCTCCTGGTCCACCGATAAATGAACTGGCACTGGCGTAGGTTGAGGCAGTGGTCATCGCCAGCACAAAGCCCGTCATCGAGCGGTTGCCGACATAATATTCGGTTAAAAAATCCCCTTTCGAGCGCTTAGCATAAGCATAAATTGCTGCACCAAACACAAACGCCAGATAGATCACCAACGGAAATATGATGCCTAAATTCATGATTTTGTCTCCTGCTCACCGTCGCTGTGATTATCCAAATCAAAATCTTGATAGACAATGCGCAGCACCCAATGAGCAACGACAATAAATAAAACTGGCAGGTAGATACACGCAAGCTCAAACCAGAGTGGGAAACCAATTGGTCCGGTTGTGCCACCCGGCAAATAGGCACACAAACACCAGCCGATCACATATAATATGGTTAAACCCAATGCCCATCGAGCTTCCTTACTGGCTTGTTGATACTTTTCTTGCAACTTCATATGAATACCTCAAACAGAAAAAGAAACAATGAAAAAAGAATCCATGAAAAAAGTGGAATCATTTGATTCCACTTCATTTTGCTATTTTTTTCACCGAATTAATCGTGCATACCTAATTTTTTCTCAAGGTAATGAATATTAGTACCACCTTGTTGGAAATTCGGATCGTCCATAATCAATTCGTGAATAGGAATATTGGTTTTTAGGCCTTCGATAATCACTTCTGACAACGCATTACGCATTCGACTAATCGCTTCGGCACGATTCTCACCATAGCTGATCAGCTTGGCAATCATTGAATCATAGTGCGGTGGCACGGTGTAACCATCATAAATATGGGAATCCCAACGAATACCAAAGCCACCCGGCGTATGCAAACGGGTTACTTTGCCCGGTGACGGCAGGAAGTTGCGCGGATCTTCGGCATTGATACGGCATTCAATCGCATGTCCTTTCACTTTTACATCGTCTTGAGTAAACGACAATGGCAAACCGGAAGCAATCCGCAACTGCTCTTTCACCAAATCAATACCGGTGATCATTTCGGTTACCGGATGTTCAACCTGAATACGGGTGTTCATTTCAATAAAATAGAACTCACCGTTTTCATATAAGAATTCAAAAGTACCGGCGCCACGATAGCCGATTTCAACACAAGCTTTGGCGCAACGGCTGCCGATGTCACGACGCAGCTCTTCGCTAATACCCGGTGCCGGTGCCTCTTCCACTACTTTTTGGTGGCGACGCTGCATCGAGCAATCACGCTCAGCAAGATAAACCGCATTACCGTGCGTATCGGCTAATACTTGAATTTCCACATGGCGTGGATTTTCCAAGTATTTTTCCATGTAAACCACGTCATTATTGAACGCCGCTTTCGCCTCAGACTTAGTCATCGCAATCGACTCTTCCAACTCATTGGCAGAACGCACCACGCGCATACCGCGACCGCCACCACCGCCTGAGGCTTTAATAATCACCGGATAACCGATACGCTCAGCAATCTCTTTATTCTTCTTGGCATCATTGCCGACCGGACCGTCAGAACCCGGCACACAAGGTACGCCAGCGGCTTTCATCGCATTAATCGCCGAGACTTTATCGCCCATTAAGCGAATCACATCAGCGGTCGGACCGATAAAAATAAAACCAGAACGCTCCACCTGTTCGGCAAAATCTGCATTTTCCGACAAGAAACCGTAGCCTGGATGAATGGCATCGGCACCGCTCACTTCTGCTGAGGCAATCAGCGCCGGAATATTCAGATAACTTTTACTGGAGGGCGCCGGTCCGATACAAATACGTTCATCAGCCAACAGAACGTGTTTTAGATCCCGATCTGCCGTAGAATGAACGGCGACGGTTTTAATGCCCAACTCTTTACAAGCGCGCAAAATACGCAATGCGATTTCACCGCGGTTGGCAATAACAACTTTTTCTAACATACGATTATCCGCTTAATGTTGAAAGTTCTTTATATTGAGAATTCTTTATGTTGAGAATCCTTTGCCTTTGATCGAAAGTGCGGTCAAAAGCGATTACCGACAGGCAGATTGATTACTCAATGATGATCAGCGATTGATCAAATTCAACCGCTTCGCCGTCATTAACCAAAATAGCTTTCACCACCCCGGCTTTGTCCGCTTCGATGCGGTTCATCATTTTCATCGCTTCAACGATACACAATGCGTCGCCGACTTTCACCACGCTGCCGACCTCAACGAAAGCAGCGGCTTCCGGACTAGGGCTGCGGTAGAAGGTACCAACCATTGGCGAGCGCACGGCATGCCCTACGATTTCGGTCGCCACCGGCGCGGCGGCTACAGCTGCCGGTGCAGCAGTTGGTGCCGGAGCGGCTACAGGCGCTGCCGCAGGCAAAGTATATTGCACAGCTGCCGGTGCAGGGGTGCCACGACTGATGCGTACCGACTCTTCGCCTTCGGAAATTTCAATTTCCATAATGCCCGACTCTTCGACCAACTCAATTAATTTTTTAATTTTACGAATATCCATGTTTTGATTCCGCTGATTGAAATGTAAATCACACTGATCGCTTTACCAGCAATTTTGCTACAAAGGGTAAACTTCGATCATTTTATTCAGGTTATATTAAACGCAGAGATTACCTGAATTTTCGCGTATTTGCGATATAAATCTGCACTTTTAGCGCAATTTTGTCGAAAATCACTGTTTTTTGCTTAAATAATCCCAAGCAAACTCCAGTCCGAATTGATAGCCTTTTGCACCTAAACCACAAACAATCCCGACCGCCTTGTCACTCAGATAAGAGTGATGACGGAACGGTTCGCGCGCATGTACATTCGATAGGTGAATTTCAACAAACGGAATATTCACCGCCAACAACGCATCACGCAGCGCCACACTGGTGTGGGTGAATGCCGCCGGATTAATCAGGATAAAATCCACTTGCTCAAAGGCTTGGTGAATTTTATTAATCAGCTTTTCTTCGCTGTTGCTTTGAAAACAATCCAATTCTAGCCCAAGTGCGGTTGCCTGTTGTTGCAATTGCTGTTCAATGTCCGTCAGACTTAAACTACCGTAATGCTGCGGCTCACGTTTACCCAACATATTTAGATTTGGGCCGTTTAAAACAAGAATTTTCTGTGCCATGCTATTTATTCCGTTTAAATAAATAATTTCGTCATGTGACTATTTCAGGATTATACCAACATTCTGCTCAATTTGGGAATATCAGCGATGATTATAAGACTTTAGTTACCCATTCGCTGTCTAATTCCACAATCGGCAAATTTGAGCCTTGCCAATGGCGGATCAGTTGAAAATCCATCAAATCCAAAGTATCCAAGCCCGGAATCACATTTGGCGTATATTGTTGTGCAATTCTAGCCAGTTGGGTTAAGCCAAAACTAGACTCAATCGACGAGCTGATCACCGCCATGATCCCTTGTTGCTGTGCCTGTTGAATCAGTTCTATACAACGCTGCAATGAACCGACTAAGCTTGGTTTAATCACTATTGCCGTCAAGTGCGGTTCCGCCTGCACGACAAAATCCGCCTCGCGCACCGATTCGTCCCACGCAATCGCAATCCCAGTTTCTGCGGCAAATTGGCGGCTTTCGTCACGGGTTTTGCATGGTTCTTCCAAAAATTGAATTCTGGCACGATGCTCCGGTTTGACGTATTTGGCAAATTGCTGCGCTTTTGCCGGTGTCCACGAGCGGTTAGCATCCAAGCGTAATTTGAGATCCGGCACTGCTTCCAGCAACATATCGGTAATCAAACCGTCACGATTGGCTTCGTACAGACCGACTTTGACTTTCGCGACTTTTTCACCCGGCATTTGATCAAGTTGTTGATACAATTCATCAGGATCACCGTAACACAGCGGTGCTGCCTGATAATTCCCTTCTTCCCCTAATTCACCTTTCATCTCCGCCAAAGCACAGCTCAAGCCAAATGCCACCGACGGATATAAACCGTCTAGCACTAATTTTTGATTACAACTGCGTGCTTCGTCCCACTGCCGCAACCAAAGTGCGGTCTGCACCTGCGCCTGTTCCAACGTTTCAACACTAAATTCCGGCAATGGCGCAATCTCGCCCCAACCTTCGTGCTGACCGCACTTTACCTGCACCAACAGCCCTTCGCGCCGTTTCAAAAAGCGATTACGCAGCACCACCTGCGAATCGACCGGGATTGAATAACGATAAAGCTGATAACTGCGAGTGGTCATAACAACTCCTTTAATGAATATCTTCCAATAATGCGACAATTTCTTCTGGTGGCGGTAGTTGCCCTTTTAAATCAGAAGGAAGAGTTCGGGTAATTTGATAAGTTGCGACACCAATAGGTTTTTTCGCATCGTGTAGCGTATATTCAACAATAGTCCGGCTTTTTTCCTTACAAAGAATAATCCCAATAGATGGATTTTCATCCGGCTGACGAATCATATTATCAAGTGCGGTTAAATAAAATTGCATTTTGCCAATATATTCGGGTTTAAATTCTCCAATTTTGAGTTCAATGGCAATCAAACAGCGTAATTTACGATGAAAAAGTAATAAATCAATAAAAAAATCTCGTCCATCCACTTCTAAACGATACTGGCTTCCCATAAAGGCAAACATTCCACCCATCGCACGCAGAAAATCCTCTACTTTAGCAATCAATGCTCGTTCTAAAGCTGATTCAGTGTGTAGCTCACTCAAATCTAAAAAATCAAAAAGATAATCATCTTTAACGGCTAATTTCGCCTGATTACGAACGGTTTCAGGCAGCGTTTTATCAAAATTAGTTTGTCCAAGCAACGCTTTTTCATAGCTTTGATTTTCGATTTGGTGGATCAATACTTTTTTTGACCAACCAAATTTTCGACTCATTTTGAGGTAAAACTCGCGTTCTTGCATATCTGAACAGCGTTCAAGAATAATAAGATTGTGGCTCCAACTAATTTCTCGCACCAGTGGCACGAGTTTTTCATAGGCTGAGTATTTCTCAAAGAAAGCCTTCATTCGCCATAAATTAGAAGATGAAAATCCTGTAACATCAGGAAAACTTTTCTTTAAATCAATCACTAATTTCTGAACAATCGATTTTCCCCATCCCTCATCAGCTTTGCGCTCAACCAATAGCTTGCCTAAGTCCCAATACAGCTCAACAAGTGCAGAGTTCGCAGCACGCAATGCGTTATACTGTGCATCGCGCACTCGTTCTTTCACTGAACATAATAAATCAGCGTAATCACCACTTAAATCAGTTATAGGCATAGATTATTATTCCTTTTAGGAAAACTACGGATTACGCTTAAACTTGCTGAAATCCGGTTCGCGTTTTTGGTTGAAGGCGTTGCGTCCTTCTTGTCCCTCTTCAGTCATGTAGAACAGCATGGTGGCATTGCCGGCGAGCTCTTGCAATCCCGCTTGTCCGTCACAGTCGGCGTTTAATGCCGCTTTTAAACAACGCAGTGCAATCGGGCTGTTTTGCAGCATTTCGCGACACCAGCGCACGGTCTCTTTTTCCAAATCGGCATATGGCACAACAGTGTTGACCAAGCCCATTTCCAACGCCTCTTGCGCGCTATATTGGCGGCATAAGAACCAGATTTCACGCGCTTTTTTCTGCCCGACGATCCGCGCCATATACGATGCGCCCCAACCGCCGTCGAATGAGCCGACTTTCGGTCCGGTTTGACCGAACATTGCATTTTCCGCCGCAATGGTTAAATCACACAGCATATGCAATACATGACCGCCGCCGATCGCATAACCGGCAACCATCGCCACCACCGGTTTCGGGCAGCTACGGATATCGCGTTGAAAATCCAACACATTTAAGTGATGTACCCCGGCTTCGTCTTGATAACCGCCGTAGTCGCCACGCACTTTCTGATCACCACCGGCACAAAAGGCTTTTTCACCCTGTCCGGTCAGCACGATCACGCCGATTTTTTCATCAAAACGGGCATCAGCAAAGGCGGTAATCATCTCTTTCACCGTTTGTGGACGGAACGCATTGCGCACTTCCGGGCGGTTGATGGTGATTTTGGCGATACCGTCGGCGGATTTGTGATACAAAATATCATTGTAGCCGTTGCTGCAATCCTGCCATTCGACCGGGGCGTATAAAAATGCTTCGCTTGGGTATAACATACTGTTTCCTTCTTATATTTTAAACTAAAAGTGCGGTCAGCTTTGCCGCAAAATCATCGGGATTTTCAAGATGGCCGTTGTGTCCTGCCTGTTGAATCAGGGTTAAATTTAACCGATTTTGTTGTGCCTGTGTACGAAATTTTTGATCGTGTTCACCGCAAAAAAAATGAATCGGCAAATCCGTTGACCGCACTTTAGCGACTAAATTGGGCTGTTTTGCCAACGAGGTTGCCAACAACATTTGCGCGATATTTACACCGCAATTCGACGCACGTTTTTCAATTAACGCTTGCCGTTGTGCTAAATTCAAGTGGCTAAACACCGCTTGTTGATACCAGTCATTCAATACCGCACTTGGCGGCTCGGTGCTGAAACGCTGCGCCCACGCCTGATCGCTCAACCACCGCCCTTGTTTTTCAGCTTCTGTATGCAAGCCTAAATTGGCTCCTTCAACAATCAGCCCTTGCAAATTGCCACGTTCAATTTGGGCTTGCAACGCATAATACAGTGCAATTCGTCCACCGAGTGAATAACCAATTAACCAATAGGGCTTGTCACCCACCGCACTTTGGATTTTTTCTGCCAAATAACGACAAGTTTGTGCGAAATCAGCGACAATTGCTGCTTTTTGCGCCCCGTGCAATGGCAAATCTAAACTAACGCAATGAAAGTGCGGTAAACGATCGACTACTGGCTGCCAATCAGCTTGCGTGCCTAACAAACCGTGTAGAAAAACCAAACAGGGCTGTCGCTGCTCGCCGTTAACTGCCAATCTGCGCTCCGGCAATTTGTTCAATCAGTGATTTATAAATTTTACTGCCATCGTTCGGATTGACTTTAATTTCGATGATGCTCGTCTCTTTGCGCCCATAAGCCTGTTTCAATACCGAATTCAGATCCGCCCAGGTATAGGGACGGCTGTAGTTAATATTGAACATTGCCGCTGCTTGTGAGAAATCCAGCCCGTGTCCTAAACGATAAAACTGCTCTTTCACGCTTTCATCGACCGGCAACATATCAAAAATGGCACCGCCGTTGTTGTTGATCACAAACAGGATCGTCGGTTGCTTGACTTGCTTAAACAGCGCCAGCGAGTTCAGATCATAGAGCGTTGAAATATCACCGATCATCGCGACCAGCGGTTGATTCGTACCGATTGCCACCCCTGCGGCGGTTGCCAACAAACCATCAATACCGCTGGCACCGCGATTGGTGTAAACCGGATAGCCTTCCGGCAGCTTGCAGAGTGCATCCACCAAACGGACAAACAAGCTGTTGCCCAAAAACAACGATCCGTTGCTCGGCAACACACGACTGACATGATGCGCCAACGACGCTTCGTTTAAATTACCGCCGATTTGTTGTTCGATAAAGCTGGCGCAAAATTGCGATAGTGCCAGCGGCTCCAGCAACCACGGACGCTGGCGCAGCGGCGGATGGGCTCGCAACCAGTGATGCGCTTTCACATTAAAGCGAGTGTGTTGATGGTGATGCGGATCGAGATCTTTCTGTGATGCCTCAATCAGCCAAAATTCACCTTTGAATTGTGCGAGGAAGCGATTGACCCGTTTGCTGATAATCTGACTGCCGAATTGCAGTACGATTTCCGCTTGCAATAATTTTTGTTGAACAATCTCATTCGCCAGCCAAATATCGGCATACGGCAATGACGACTCAAGCCCCGATTGAATATCGCTGATCACCACCCAGCCCATGGTCGCCGCCCAAGCGGAAATGCCCATGCTCTGTTCCAGCGGCAATTTGCCGACCACAATCACACCTTGTTTGGTGCGCCAGTAGTCCCAATTTTCGTGAATCAGCACCTCGCTTTGCTGCTCAGCATATTCAATCCATGACTGTTTTTTACTTGCCCAGCGATTAAAATCCGCTAACCAAGCGGCGTGCTGAACCGCACTTTCATCGCTTTGATACAAGGGTTCGGCAAACGGCAAATTAAAATGAATGACACCATGCTGCATTTTTTGCTGATGGCAAGCCTGGTCGATACGGCTGAGCAGCCATGCACTCGAATAATCTTCACTTGGGCGTGGAAAATTCACACTGGCAATCGGATAATCAGCGAAGATTCCTTGTTGTTGAATCGCTTGATTGGCGCCGCAGCCAATCAGTTCCGGCGGACGATCGGCTGTCAGCACGATCAGATTATGCCCACTTTGCGTCGCTTCAATAATTGCCGGATAAAGGTTTGCGGCGGCGGTGCCGGAGGTGACGATAATCGCTACCGGTGTATTACTGGCTTTTGCTAAGCCCAACGCCAAAAAGCCCAAACCGCGTTCATCAAAATGGGTATGGCAGGTTACACGATGTCCGTCTTCCAGTCGCACTGCTTCCAACGTCAACGGCGTGGAACGCGAACCGGGCGCAATACAAATGTGCTGCACCCCATTGCGCACTATACTTTCTAAAACCACTCTCGCCCAACAGCGATTCAATACCGCAACTGACATTCCTCTACTCCATCTCTATTCACGGGAAATTTTATGCCGGAAATAACAACAGAATTCCCGCCGCTTTTCGTTCAATCTCCTGCCATTCTAACAAGGGAACGGAACCGGCAACAATACCTGCACCGGTGAAAATCATTATTTTATCTTGATTTAGCAAGGTAGAACGGATCGCAACGCAAAATTCGCTGTTTGCCAACGACATCACACCCAAAGTGCCGGCATACCACTCGCGTCGAAAATTTTGCCGCTTGGCAATAAAATTTAAGGCGGCTCTATCCGGCAGTCCGCCCACTGCCGCACTGGGATGAATCGCACTCAAACAGGCGTAGTCATCGGCTTCCGGGTAAAGTTTAGCGGCAATTTTGCGTACCAGATGCTGCACATAACTTAGTTTGCGGCTGGTCAAACTTTCAATATCCAGATGATGACTGAAATTCGCTAATTTTGCACAAATATCCTCCACTACCAAGCGATTTTCATGAATATTCTTCCGATCTTGCAACAGCCACTGTTCCTGTTGCTCGGTTTGCTGCGGATCATCACTGCTGACCGCAGTTCCTGCCAACGCCTCAGTGATCAACTGTTGCCGATCACGTTGATACAAGCGTTCCGGACTCGCCCCTAAAAAAACCTGCTCCGACGTTTGCGCCCACAAAAAATAGTAACAATCGGCGTGCTGAACACGCGCCTGCGCCACTAAATCATAGGGATTTACTGCGCTATCGCTGCGATACGTTTTTTTCTGCGCCAGCACCACTTTGGTAAAATGTCCCTGCTCAATCTGAGCCAAGGCTTCGCCGACTAGCGCCTGCCACTCGTTTTCACTGTAGTTTTGCGTTTCAAGGCTTAATGTTGTCTGAACCTGTTTCAATGGCAGCGGCGGAGACAGTCCTTGCAAGAAAGCCTCGACCGCACTTTGCTGATCATCCGCAGACAAAGTCAGGGTGATGTGCCATGTTTGCGCCCGCTGCTCCAGCCACAATCGCGGCAGATAAAAATGCGCCTTGCCCTCAAAGGTCAAACCACCGACCAATTGCAGAGGCTGCGCCGGATAGGCAGTCAAAAATGCTTGCGCTGCTGCCAACTCGGTAAAATATTTTACTTGTCCCAATGCGACACATTGCGTTCCGCTTTCTCTGGCTTGCCAAAAAAATTGCGGATAACTACATTGCCCTTTTAACCAAGCCAACACATCGTCGCCCGCTGAATCCGGCGTAAATTCCAGCTGATACTGGCTGATCGCCGAGTTTTGCGCACAGAAGTCATGCGCATTCAACCGTTGTCGTAATTGTTGTTTTATCTGTTGCCAACAGTCCATAACGTCCAAATCTTGTTTTGAGTAACCAATCGTCATAATCGAAGAGCTATAATTCAGCGCCTCGATCCTTGCCTATTCGGCATAGAAAACGCTAATTTTACCGCACTTTAAAATAAATATTTACTAAATCTTTCCATTTTTCGCAAATAAGCGTAGAGTAAATAAATTCATTTTCACCGATTGTTTTTAACGCATTAATCAAGGGTTAGCCATGGATATTTTCCCTAAATCCAATAAATTAGAACATGTTTGCTACGACATTCGTGGCAAAGTGCACAAAGAAGCGGTGCGCCTAGAGGAAGAAGGACATAAAATTTTAAAACTGAATATCGGCAACACCGCCCCGTTCGGCTTTGATGCGCCGGATGAAGTGCTGGTCGATATTATCCGCAACTTACCGACGGCGCAAGGCTATTGCGAATCAAAAGGGCTATACTCCGCGCGTAAAGCAGTGGTGCAGTATTACCAATCCAAAGGGGTTGTGGATTCTACGGTCAATGATGTCTATATCGGCAATGGTGGTTCAGAGTTGATCACCATGTCGATGCAAGCGTTATTGAATGACGGCGATGAAGTGTTGGTGCCGATGCCAGATTATCCACTTTGGACGGCAGCGGTAACCCTTTCCGGCGGCAAAGCGGTGCATTATCTGTGTGATGAGCAGGCGGACTGGTTTCCAGATATCGCCGATATCAAAAACAAAGTCACGGCACGCACCAAGGCAATTGTGCTGATTAACCCAAACAACCCGACCGGCGCAGTGTACAGCAAAGCGGTATTATTGGAGATTGCCGAAGTCGCACGCCAGCACAATTTGCTGATTTTCGCTGATGAAGTCTACGACAAAATTCTCTACGATGGCGCAGTACACCATCATATCGCTGCTCTTGCGCCAGATTTATTGACCATTACCATCAATAGTTTATCCAAGGCGTATCGCAGCTGTGGCTTCCGTCAAGGGTGGATGATTTTAAACGGCCCGAAAGACAATGCAAAAGGCTATATCGAAGGCTTGGATATGATGGCGTCGATGCGTCTGTGTGCCAATGTACCGATGCAGCATGCAATTCAAACCGCACTTGGTGGCTATCAAAGTATCAATGAATTGATTTTGCCGAACGGACGTTTGTTAGAACAACGTAATCTCGCCTATGACCTGCTGAATCAAATTCCGGGGGTGAGCTGTGTCAAACCGATGGGTGCGTTATATCTGTTCCCAAAACTGGATATGAAAAAATTCAATCTGTATGACGATGAAAAAATGGTGCTCGATCTGTTACGCCAAGAAAAAGTACTGATCGTGCACGGTCGTGGTTTTAACTGGCACCAACCGGACCATTTCCGCATTGTCACCCTACCTTATGTAACTCAGTTGGAAGATGCAATTAATAAAATCGCACGGTTTTTGGCAAATTATCGGCAGTGACCAAACAAAATCAGTAAAAACTGCGCTCAATTGCGCAGTTTTAGATTAACGCTTAATATGCCCACGCTTTTCTCGCGATAGATGTCCCTGCTGTAAATGGATGGCACCGACTAAATCATCCGAGCTGACTTTAAATGCCTGCCCGAATCCTTTGACAAACAATCCTTGCTCCGGAATTAAATTAAATAAGGTGAAATCCTGCAACGAAGACAAATGCTGCGCCACCTCACCGTGCCTTGCCATCAATGCCTGTGTGCCTTGTTGCCATTCTATCGAGTCGTATGACACAATTTCTGCTGTCGCATCAAACGAAAGACGGCGACGGGCAAAAATCTGACGACTCCGCTCCTCATCTTCAATCAGCATTAACGATACTTTCGGTACTTGTTTTAAGTTTCGGGCGTGACGTGCAACATCAGAAATAAGAACATAATATCCCCTGTCATTTAACACAAAAGGTGCATAACTGATATTCGGATTGCCTTCAGCATCTACGGTTGCCAATAGTAGTGTTCTGCATTGCTGTTTCATTGCCTGAATTTCAGGGCCTAAACGATTTTGTAACCGCTCTTGTCGATCTGTCATAATTATATCCTGGTTATTGTTGTATAAATAAGTGTTTAAACTGCTCAACTTGCTGCGGATACAGCGTTCTCTGCCGATCTCTACCCAGATAAACTTTAAAAATAACATTATCGCTTGCGGCAATAAAGACAAAAGCGTAGCTCTCTTTGCCACGAAAAGGTTTATTTAGTAATACAATTTTCTTGATTGCTTCTAATTTCAAATGCCCATGCAAGGCACTATTACTATCGCCTTTCATATTTAAATTAAAATAACCATAGCCGTTTTTTCCAGCGGGAAACGGACCGGAAACTTCAAAAATGGAACCTTCTTTTTCAATAATCGTTACCAGCTCGCCCCACTCACTCAGTTTTCCCAACAATGCTTCCGCTTCTACACCATCAACAACTCGGATAAAAGGTGACGGCAACGCTAAAATAACCAAGCCTTCTGGTTGTTTTAACGCAGCAGCCAGCTCCAATGTCAATAAATCGGGATTTTCCATCAATAAATCGGCGACCTGTTTTTTTAATTTTTCCATATTTTATTCCTTAATATATTATTTCTTTAAACCACACTTAACATTTAGTTATTCAGTAAACCTGACTAGAATTCATAGCGCACGCCAAGTGTAAAATGGCGACCAGGTGCGCTGTAGGCATCCGCATTGGTCACTGAAATCGTACCCGCACTGCTATCATTATTAGCCGTTTCATTGGCACGAGCCGCTAAGTGAGATAAGTCTGTCCAATTCCAATATTTTTTATTCAGCACATTGTTAATTCCGGCAGTAAACATCAAGCCCTTCAGCGGTTGCCAATATCCACCTAAATCAAGCAAATTATAACTAACGCTTGGATTGTACATTGTGCCGTCAATGTCCTTATCCGCCTTGGCACGAACATGAGTAAGCAACAGATCCGCGCCCCAACCCTCGCTTTGATACGCCAATCCGATACGCACTTTCAACGGTTGAATAGTATTGATCGGACGGATTGTGCCGTCTTGCTCAATGGATTTTCCTCTGGAATAAACGAACCCAGTCGTTGCGCTAAGCTGTTCAGTAAAACGCCATTTAGCCTCAGCCTCAATACCGTAAACTTTTGCTTTAGCGATATTTTGATATTGAATCACCAATAAATTTCGATTTGAAATCATGGTTTGGTAATCAATAAAGTTCTTATAGCGGTGATAATAAGCTGAAACTCGGTAATCCAAACGCGCATTTTGCCCTTTAAATCCCAGCTCAAAATTATCTGCTGTTTCCGGTTTTAGCTGTGGATTACCAACAATCGAGTAGCTCAACATACCGCGATCATTGCCGAAAGAGGTGGTTAACTGTTGTGCCGACGGCGCTTTGTAACCTCTGGAATAGTGTAGATACGGTTTAAATTCGTCTGTCAAATCCCACAATAGTCCAAATTTCGGTAAAAATGCGGTTTTATGCTGGTCGCTTATTGGAGCGTAGTCATCTGCCCGTTGAATATAGCCGTTACGGTCACTCGGTTTCAGACGATAATCAATCAGGCCCAAGTGCGGTGTCAGCACCAAACTGCCCCAACTGATTTCATCTTCAATAAATGCCGTTGTTCTGATCTGCTTGGTATCTGCCGACGGTTTGCGATTGTCGGCACTGGTTGTGATCAAGCGATTACTTAAATCCTGATAGTTGTAGCTAACACCATAGTGCACAATTTGCGGCAAAGTGGTATCAAGATAGTGACGGACACTACTGTTAATGCCATAAATTTTGTCCTTATTTTCTGCCTCATCCAGGCGCTGGATCGCTACACCGTTTGAGATAGTATGACGTAAACGGTGATTTCTGGTTTGTGAATGTTGCATATAAACCGCACTTTCGATATGCAATTGCTCCCTACTGTACAAATGGTTTAAAGAAAACCGATTGCGCACAACCGTATCCGTGGTGGTATCCGCAAGATTATTCGTAATCCCGGTACGGCTACTGATTGTTCCTAATTGGGATTGTAAATCCCGTTCGGTATCTCGTTTCAAATATTCAAATATCAGCCCGATACGATGGCTATCATTTAATTGGTAATAGTTTTTCAATAAAACATAACCGCTTTTGTAATCTGCCGGATCAGCTTTGGTACGGTTTGTGCCGATCCCCCCCTTCTTACCATGGGTTTTCGTTTCATGCCCTTTACGCAACGTGCTCAATAACAACCCTTGATAACGTTCATTTTGTGCCGCAAATCCTACCGTGCCGGCAATACCGCGATCGACACCACTGTATGCACTGGAAAGCACCCCTGCCAACGCCCGTTCTTTTAATAAATCCTCCGGTTCAAGTGTATTAAAATTCACACTGCCAGATAAGCCGCTATTTGAACCACTACGTTTAATCTGTGCAGAGCGCAATCCACTCGGCTCAATAAAATCACCACGCCCGAATGCCATTCCCACCGTGGTAAACAGCTTATTTTCCTGTGACTCAGATAACGGTATACCGTCCAGTGTCATCCCAACCCGATTGCCCTGCAACCCTCTGACATTAATCCCATCATTACCAGCTCTGCTACGTGATAAGTTATTAACCGAGACATCAAGTTCTTGCTGAAACAATGACTTAATATTATTCGGATAGCGTCTAACAATATTCTCTGCACTGACTTCACTGATCACCACCGCACTTGATACGGCGGATGCCAACACAGTAATTTCATCCAACTGTGTTTTAGACGATTCATCTGCCACAGCACTGCCGCCAATTAAAGCAATCATTATTGACGATGCGATATAAGAGGGTTTAAACATAATACTATCCTTCTAGGTGGTAAATTTCACAATAACGTTAAAAATAAGCTCAACACGGTTTAGTAATAAAGATAAAATTGCATTTTTATCTTTAATCTGCTTTTAAAAAAATAAATTGTTGTAATGCATTTAATAATTGACTAGCCCAAAAACGCCCTTTCGGTGTTAATTTCAACGATGTATTTTGATATAAACACAATCCACTTTGTTGCCATTGCTCAAATAATGGCGTTAATATCGATAATTCCTCGGCATTAAAATAACGTCCACATGCTAGAAATCCTTTTTCTATGCCGCCCTGCACGGCCGCACTTTTATCAGCCCAAGACGGTCTTTGCATTAACATTGCAATCGGTTTTTGATTTTGGGTAACCTGTTGATAATAATTAGGTAATTCTCGTTGTTGCATAAAACTCCAACGCCCGATATTTCCGCCAGCAGCACAACCAAATGCTAAACAATTCGAATGCTCTTTAATTAACAGATTATATAAATTACGTTCTCTCGTATTCCTTGCCCAATGGCTATTACTGATTTGCCGCCAATTATATTCAGTTAATTGTTTTAATCCTTGTAGATATAACTGCTGCCGCTCTTCAAAAGTCGCAATTGAAATACGCTGTACCGCCACAGATTTGCCTAATATTGTATTTGGTAAAACATTTAAAGCATAAAGATCAACCCCATCCATTTGCAAAGATTCTATCCATTCTAAATCTTTTGCTAATACCTCAGAGGTTTGCCCTGGCAAACCGAACAGTAGATCACAGACAATTGCTCCTTGATCAAGTTTTATTAGATAATCAATAAACTCAAGGAGTTGATCCTGTGTTGATTGCCGCCCAAGCTTGCGTCGAATATCTGTGTCAAAAGTTTGCACGCCGATAGAGATCCGATTCGCTCCGGCGGCAAAACAAGCAGCCAATTTCTCTTTATTTTCTTCTGAAACCCGAGTCTCAATCGTAATTTCACAATCACTTGCCAATGGAAAATAATTTTTTAACGCCTGTAAAATAATCGATAAATTATGAGTCGAAAGTGCGGTTGGCGTGCCTCCGCCAAAATAAACCGCCTGTATAGGATGCTGCTGATATATTTTATTCTGACTATGTTGTTGAATCTCTTTTAATAAAAATTCGGTGTAATTTTGCGCTGCATTTATTTCAAATCGATTCTGATAAAACCCACAAAATTTACAGTGTGTTTCACAAAAAGGAATATGCAGATATAACAATGTTTTTTGGTATCCAGTATCAAGTTGCTGTAAGTCATTCCACTGCTGCTGAATTATTGAACGATCAATCGGCGCACTTCCTGCCCAAGGCATTGTTGCCTTTCGTGAAGAAAACGGCATCCCTTCAGATTGGGCAAAAAAGCGACTGATATCATATTCCATATTTATTTTCCTAAAGAAATAAAAAAACCTACTTGACTTGGATAAGGC
>NZ_VDHF01000068.1:0-14645 GCF_006228025.1 Testudinibacter crocodili | reverse complement strand
GCGGATACCGTGAAAACGCAGATGTTGTGGGGGCAATGAATGTATTAAGGGCGGGACACGCCCGGTTAGCTTGTGAAGTGAACGGCACTAGCCGTCAGCAGCAAGAACCCACCGATGTGAGCTAGATCTTAGATTTAGACACGGTAGGAATCCCCTGACTTTAGACAGGGGAGGATGTCAATGTGACTAAATTGTGACTAAGGCTGGTATTTTCCCGCCATACTCTGATAAATCGCATTTTGATAGCGCAATAAATCATATTTTGCCTGCAAACTATTCAGCTCGGTGTTTTGCTCGGTGGCAAGTGCGGTCAGCCAATCTTTCATCGCCGTCACTCCAGCATGGTATTGCAATCGGTAAGTGTTGCTGATATTACGATCATAACGATATTTCTGATCCAAGTTTTGCATGTTTTTTTGCGCTAATTGATACGCTTTATAGTTGCTGTCAATTTCATTCAAGGCGGTGGTAATGCCTTGTTGGAAATTCAGTTTAGCGGTTTCATACATCGCTTCTGATAACTTCACATTCCATTTCACCCGATTCCAGTCCAAAAACGGCAAGTTAATTCCGATGGTGCCGCTACTCAATGGCGCTTCAAACATATTGCCGACACTGTTGCTGCTGGTGGCTAAACTGGCGCCTAAGGTAATGCTCGGATACCAACTTTTTTCCATCGCACTTAAATTTTTAAAAGCGGAAGTCAAACGGTATTGATAAGCCTTCAAGTCCGGACGGTTGGCAATAGTGGATAACGGAATATCCAGATTGACCGGCTGCAATTTCAGGGTTTTTAAGTTGACCGCACTTAGTCTCAGGTTCTGCTGCGGTGCTAAGTTTAGCAGGTTGCGCAGAGTGCTTTCTACGGTTTGTAATTGTGATTGATAGGTAATGAGCTGGTTTTCTGCCGACAACACCGCTTGGCGGCTTTGATCGGCATCCAGTTGCAAGGAGACACCTTGATTGACTTGATTTTGGGTTAAGGTGGCGATTTGCTGATAGGTTTTGATATTGCTTTGCACCATGCCGATAGCTTGTTTCAAATAGGCGATTTGGTAGTAGCTGTCGATCACCTGATTAATTAAGGTTAATTTTACCGCCTCTAAATCGGCTTCGGTCGCACGGTGTTCCCACTCGGCGGCATCAGCACTGTCGACAAGTTTACGCCACAGATCAAGAGTATAATTTAATGACAAAGAGCTGCTGTAACTTCGGCTTGAGACACCGCTTTCGGTATTTTTTTGCACGCCGCCGGACACCGAACCGCCGAATGTCGGCACAAGATCGGCACCCAATAAATTGGCGTTATACAAGGCGCGGTTGACACTCACCGCCGCTTTTGCCAAATCCAGATTATTAGCAAGTGCGCTGTCAACCAGACGGTTTAACTGGGCGTCTTGATATTGAGTCCACCAGCTTGGATCGATATGATATTGTGCGGTCAGCGCTTGATACTGCCCAAATTGTTGCATTTGCTGTTGATAGCCGATTTGCTGTTCGTTGCTGACACAAGCCGTCAGCAAACCACCCACCAATAAAGCGGTGGCGGAACGACGAAAAAAGGTTGTTGAAATCATGTTAATCTTTATTCCCTTGAAAGTGCGGTTATCGGATTCAGTTGTGAGGCATTTTTTGCCGGTAAGAAGCCGAAAATCAAGCCGATTAAGGTAGAGCAAATCACAGCGGCAATAATGGAGTCCAGCGAAAACAGCATGTTGAAATCTTGCATCGCACTGTTAAAAACTAAGCCGATAACATAAGATAGCACCACGCCGACCAAACCGCCGATCACGCAGATCAAGGTGGCTTCAATTAAAAATTGCTGCAAAATATTCGATTGTCGAGCGCCGATCGCCATGCGCACGCCGATCTCTTTGGTACGTTCGGTCACCGAAACCAGCATGATGTTCATCACGCCGATACCGCCGACGATTAGCGAAATCAACGCAATCGACGAAATCAACAGCTTCATGGTGTTGGTGGTGCTTTCAATCGTCTGCTTAATGGTATCGGTGTTCATCACGAAAAAATCTTTTTTGCCATGGCGCATGGTTAATAATTGGGTCAGGTTTTTCTCGGCAATTTGAGTGTTGATATTATCTTTGACTTTAACCGTGATCGAATCAATGGTTTTTTCGCCGGAAATTTTATTCATTGCGGTGGTGTAGGGCAGCCACACATTCAGCGAGCTACTGGGCATCCCCATGTTATTATTGGTTGCTGCAACCCCGATAATTTTCAGCGGTTTTTTATCGATCATGATTATCTGACCTAACGGCGACTTGTCGGCAAATAGCTCTTTTTGCGTATTTTCATCGATCACCGCCACCTGTGCATTGTCAGTAACGTCTTGTGCTGTAAACACTTTGCCTTGCTTTAGGGTTAAGCCTTTGACATTAAAAAACTGATCGCCGACGCCGCGCACTTGTGCGCTGACCGCTTGGCTGCCGTAAGTCAGGGTGCCGTTGAGCGTACTGTTTGGCGTGACACTTTCAATATAATGCTGTTTAGCCAGAATATCGGCATCTTGAACGGTCAGGTTTTTGGTACGATTAGCACGCCGATCACCAAAACCGGTACCGTTGTAAATATCCATGGTGTTCGTGCCTAACGAATTGATATTTGATAGGATTTTTTGTTGCGAACCGTTGCCGATCGCCACCACGCACACCACCGAAGTAATACCGATAATAATCCCGAGCATGGTCAGCAAGGAGCGCATTTTATGTGCCAGAATCGCACTGACCGACATTTTAAACGATTCGATCAGCTGATCTTTAAATTGCGCAAAGCGGTTTTTGTTAATCTTAACTGATGTGTCTTTTTCGATAATCTGATCGGCGCGGCGGGTGTCGTTAATAATACGCCCGTCTTTCAGTTCGATAATCCGATTGGCGTAGCTGGCGACATCCTTATCGTGGGTCACCAAAATAATAGTATGCCCCTCATGGTGCAGATCTTGCAAGATTTGCATCACCATGGCACCGCTCTTGGAATCGAGCGCACCGGTTGGCTCGTCAGCCAAAATAATTTCGCCACCATTCATCAAGGCGCGTGCAATACTGACCCGTTGTTGCTGTCCGCCGGAGAGTTGATTCGGTTTGTTTGCCAATTTATCACCTAAATTCAGCTTTTTCAGCAACGCTTCGGCTTGTTGTAATCGTTGTTGTTGCGGCAGACCGGCATACACTGCCGGCAGTGCCACGTTTTCAACCGCACTCAGTGCAGACAACAAGTTATAGCGTTGGAAAATAAAGCCGAATTTTTTCTGACGCAGATCGGACAGCTGATCGCGCGACAGCGGCGAGGTATCGACACCGTCGATTTTATAGCTGCCGTCGCTAGCGGTATCCAGGCAACCGAGAATATTCATCAAGGTTGATTTGCCCGAACCGGAGGTGCCCATAATCGCGATAAAATCGCCTTTTTTGATGGTTAAATCGATCGCTTTTAAGATATGCACCCGATTTTCGCCGGCGCCGAAATATTTGTTCAGTTTGCTGACTTCAATAATATTCATGCTCGCCCCGCCTGATTAAAAGCGCATCCGCATTTGCCCGCTGTTACCGACTTCTTCGCCTTGTCGCATTTCAGCGGAAATCACTTCGTCACCTTCTGCCAAGCCGGATAATACCTGGGTATTCATATCGTCGCTGATACCAATTTCAATCCTGCGGGTTTCGGTTTTATTATCGGCAGTTAACACCCGCACTTGATACTGCTCACCGACTTTCTGAATCGCCATGGTCGGAATTGTCAACACGTTTTCAGCGTCAACAATCGTAATCGTATTTTGGGTGGTCATACCGATGCGCAACGTTTCGTCAGGGTTATCGATCACAATGTTGGCATAAAAATAGACGGCGCTGCTGTCGCTGGAAGATTCGCTGTAATCATTATCAGTCAGGGTGGTCAATGCCGGATCAATCGAGGCGATTTCCGATTGATAGACTTTCTTCGGGTCCGCCAACGTGGTAAACCGCACTTTCATGCCAGCTTTGACTTTACTGATATCGCCTTCGGAAATTTCGGCTTTAATCAACATTTTGCTTAAATCCGCCACTTGCACAATGGTTGGTGCGGTTTGGTTCGAATTCACGGTTTGCCCCTCGGACACGGGAATCGAAATAATCGTGCCGTCAATCGGAGCAAGAATTTTGGTGTAATCCAGATTAGTTTGTGCCGTGGTGACCGAAATTTCCGCCTGCTTGATGGAGGATTGCAATTGTGCAATCGTCGATTGCGCATTGGCAAGATTTACCCGCGCGGTTTCAAGGCTATCTTGAGTGGCGGATTTTTGTTTATACAAGCGATTTATCCGATCGTAAGAAGATTGCATTGCGGTTAAATTGGCTTGCGCCGCATTCAGTTGTGCTTGATAGGACGCCAATTGGGCAAGTGCGGTTGCCAGCTCGTTATTCTGATTTTTAGCATCAATTTCTGCAATTAAATCGCCCTTTTTCACTTTTTGCCCTAAACCGACGTGAATTTGGAGCAACTGACCTGACACCTGCGCCCCGACTTCGACCCGGTTATAACTGCGCACGGTGCCGGTGGCAATCACGCTGTCGGAAAGTGAAGTGCGGTTGACCGTCTCTGTCATATAGGTGGTTTTATTATCGCTGCCGGCACTGTTTTGCCAATAGTAATAACCGCCGAAAAGTATGGTTAGCATCACGGCGGCAAGGGCAATGGTTTTGATTTTTTTTGCTTTCATGGATTGATTACGTCAAGACTGTTTTTGTGAATGCTATGCATGCGCTCACTATAGCATTAATTTCTTAAGAAGAGCTTAAAAAATTGGAATAAGCCGGAATTGCGTTAGCGGTTTTTTTCCGTCGCTAAAGCGTGTAGAATGGACTAATTTTCTATTCAGATTTACTATTTAAGGAAGAAGGAAGCGCTATGAGCCAACCTGAGATCGCTGCTGTGAATGCAGCAGAACACCGTCCGTCTAATTTTATCCGCCATATCATCGATGAAGATTTGGCGCAGGGTAAGATTGAAACGGTTTACACCCGTTTTCCGCCGGAGCCGAACGGCTATCTGCATATTGGACACGCAAAATCGATTTGTTTGAATTTCGGTATCGCAAGAGACTATCAAGGCTTATGTAACCTGCGCTTTGACGATACCAACCCGGTGAAAGAAGATGTGGAATATGTCGATTCGATCAAACAAGACGTGGAATGGCTCGGTTTCAAATGGCAGGGCGACGTGCGCTATGCGTCGGATTATTTCGATCAACTTTATAGCTATGCGATTGAATTAATTGAAAAAGGTTTGGCATACGTTGACGAGCTTTCACCAGAGCAGATTCGTGAGTATCGCGGCACGTTGACTGAGACCGGCAAAAATAGCCCGTATCGTGATCGCTCGGTCGCAGAAAATTTAGCGCTGTTTGAAAAAATGCGTGATGGCGGTTTTGCCGAAGGTGAAGCGTGTTTGCGTGCCAAAATTGATATGGCATCGCCGTTTATGGTGATGCGTGATCCGGTGTTGTACCGCATCAAATTCGCCCATCATCATCAAACAGCGGATAAATGGTGTATCTATCCGATGTATGATTTTACCCACTGTATTTCCGATGCGATTGAGCGGATCAGCCATTCGTTGTGTACTTTGGAGTTTCAAGACAACCGCCGTTTATATGACTGGGTGTTAGAAAATATCTCGATTGAACGTCCACTGCCGCACCAATACGAATTTTCGCGCTTGAATCTGGAAAGTACGCTCACCTCAAAACGTAAACTGTTGCAACTGGTGACTGATAAGGTGGTGGATGGTTGGAATGACCCACGGATGCCGACCATTTCTGGCTTGCGTCGCCGTGGTTATACTCCGGCTTCGCTGCGTGAATTTTGCGAGCGCATCGGCGTGACCAAACAGGACAATACCGTGGAACTCAGTGCTTTGGAAGCCTGCATCCGCGATGATCTCAACATCAATGCGCCACGCGCCATGGCGGTGTTGAATCCGTTGAAAGTGGTGATTGAAAACTATGACGCTGACAACGAGTGGCTCAGTGCACCAAATCACCCGAACCGCCCTGAACTGGGTGAGCGCCAATTACCATTCGGCCGTGAAATTTATATTGATCAAGCGGATTTCCGTGAAGAAGCCAATAAAAAATATAAACGTTTGGTATTAGGTAAAGAAGTGCGGTTGCGTAATGCGTATGTGATTAAAGCGGAGCGTGTTGAAAAAGATGCCGACGGCAATATCACCACGCTGTATTGCAGCTACGATCCGCAAACCTTAGGCAAAAATCCAAGCGACGGGCGCAAAGTGAAAGGCGTAATCCACTGGGTTTCGGCAGCGAACAATCACACGGCTGAATTCCGTTTATATGATCGCCTGTTTAGTGTCAGCAACCCAGGGGCAGCAGAAGATATTTTAGCGGTGTTAAATCCGAATTCATTGAAAGTCGTACACGGCGTTGTCGAGGCAAGTCTTGCCGATGCCAAAGCTGAACAGGCGTATCAGTTTGAACGCGAAGGCTATTTCTGTGCCGACAGCAAAGATTCCGCACCGGGTAAACTGGTGTTCAATTTGACGGTCAGCCTGAAAGAGAGTGCCGATTTTTAAGCGATAAACCGTGAAGTAATCAAACAGGCATCGGTTATCATGCCTGTTTTTTATTGGCTGACTTTTTGACAGAAAATTTGGCAAAACAGAAAGGAAACAAATGAAAGTACGGTTTTGGCAGACTAAATCCTTGCTAGACATGAACGAGCAGGAATGGGAAGCATTATGCGATGGTTGCGGTTTATGCTGCTACCGCAAGATGCTTGACGGCTATGGCAAACACGAGCGGATCTATTTTACCCGAATTGCCTGCAACCAGTTGGATCTCCCCAGCGGAAAATGTTGCAATTATCCTCGTCGTTTTGAGCTGGAAGAAGATTGCACCAAGCTCACCAAACAAAACCTGCCGGATTTCAGTTGGCTGCCGAAAACTTGCGCCTACCGCTTGTTATATGAAAACAAACCGTTATTTGACTGGCACCCATTGATTTCAGGCGATCCCAACTCAGTTAAGCTCGCAGGAATTCCTATCCAAAACGGCATTCATGAAGCAGACGTGATTGAATGGTTTGATCATGTGATTGAAGATCTTTAACGCCATGACGAATAAAAAGCTCGATTATCTGTAACAATCGAGCTTTTTTATTGAGTTAAGTGAACTCAAGTGTGGTTTATTCCGCTTTATTATTAGTGAAAACCTGCCAATCGGTCTGTTTTAACCATTTACTGCTGAGTGTGCCGGCGGTCATTGCACCGTTGACATTAAGTGCGGTTCGTCCCATATCAATCAACGGCTCGATTGAGATCAGTAACCCGACTAAGGTTAGTGGTAAACCCATGGTCGAAAGCACCACAATCGCAGCAAAGGTAGCGCCGCCGCCGACACCGGCGATACCAAAGGAGGAAATGGTGACAATGGCCACTAGCGATAAGATAAATTGTGGTGCCAGTGGATCAATTCCTACCGACGGCGCGACCATAAACGCGAGCATTGCCGGATAAATCCCCGCGCAGCCGTTTTGTCCGATGGTGGCGCCAAAGGTTGCCGAGAAGTTAGCAATTGTGCCGGAATTGCCCAGACGATTGGTTTGGGTTTCAATATTCAACGGAATGGTTGCCGCACTGGAACGTGAGGTGAAGGCGAACAGTAAGGTCGGTAGCACTTTTTTGTAATAACTGAGCGGATTGATACCGCTGAGTCCCAACAACACGCCGTGTACGATAAACATCACCGCAATCGCCAGATAAGAAGCGATAATAAAATTCAGTAAATTCAGAATATCGGTCAGGCTCGAAGTTGCCGCCATGCGCGTCATTAGCGCCAAAATACCGTAAGGTGTCAGGTTGATGATGATTCGAACCAGGCTCATCACCAGCTTATTCAAGCTTTCGGTGCCTTGTGAAATACGCTCGGCAATGTCTGCATTATCTTTGCGTAAGCGTAATGTAGCGATCCCCAAGAATGCGGCAAAAATCACGGTGCTGATAATCGAAGTTGGATTGGCACCGGTTAGTTCGGCAAACGGATTGCGCGGAATAAAAGAAAGTAACATTGACGGAATAGTTAAATTGGCGACTTGATCCACACGTCCTAAAACCCGTTCTTGTGCAGCGGCTTCACGGGCGCCGGCGATTAAGCCATCGGCGTTCAGGTTGAATAAAATGCTAAATCCAATGCCGACCAGCGCCGCAATTGCGGTAGTAAACAGCAAAACGCCTAAAATACTGAAACTGATCTTTCCTAACGAGCCGGCATTGTGCAATTTGGTGATGGCAGATAAAATCGAGACAAATACCAGCGGCATCACAATCATTTGCAGCAAGCGAACATAACCATTGCCGACCAGATTGATCCAGTCAATAGTTGGGCTGACCGCACTTTGATTATCGCTGTATAAATTTTGTAATACCACACCGGACAGCAATCCCAATACCAAAGCAAGCAATACTGTCATCGATAAACTGTTGCCACGCTTTTTAAACCAGTAGAGTGTGACTAGCAGGGCAGCGAATACGACTAAATTCAATAGTAGAGAAAAAGTCATGAGAAACTCCGTTTATAAGGTTCAATAATGTTAATAGCATAGTCGTTTGTAATAAAAAGACAAATTAAAATAATCAATAAATTATTCCAATCTGTTATAACAATCGTGAAGGCGATGGTTTTCTCTGCAGATTGTTTAAAAAGTTAACAATCAGTTTTTTATCCTGAAAAAAGACTTGTGACCTCAGGTGAAAATCGCTATGATAGCGCCACTTCAAAATGCGACCGTAGCTCAGTTGGTTAGAGCACCACCTTGACATGGTGGGGGTCAGTGGTTCGAGTCCACCCGGTCGCACCATCACTTTTTAGTGAACAGCGCATATACTTCAATGAAGTAGTGTATCAAAATAAAGCGGGAATAGCTCAGTTGGTAGAGCACAACCTTGCCAAGGTTGGGGTCGCGAGTTCGAGTCTCGTTTCCCGCTCCAATTATTTGCAACAATTAGATTGCCCGAGTGGTGAAATCGGTAGACACAAGGGATTTAAAATCCCTCGGCTTTCGGGCTGTGGCGGTTCAAGTCCGCCCTCGGGCACCATTTGCAAGTATAATACAGTGAAGAAGATAGTCGCTTCTCTCATTAAGAGAAAGCGGCTTTTTTATTTCTTATATACCGCACTTTTATTTTAGTGGCTGTATGGTGGCTGCTGAATTTATCTATTGCGGGTTAATCTCATCCAATAAGCTACCTTTGGCAGCATTCAGATATTGCACCATAGACCAGACAGTCAAAATTGCCGCGAGGTAGAGGGCAACGGTTGCAATCTGTTCCATCAGCGGATTATAGCGCCATAGCAGACCAATTAATGATGCCATTTGCGCCGTGGTTTTGACTTTACCCCACCAAGAGACCGCTACTTTATTGCGATCACCAATTTCTGCCATCCATTCTCTCAAGGCGGAGATAATAATTTCTCGGGAGATCATCACGATCGCAGGAATAGTGACCCAGAAGCTGTGGTAATGTTGTACCACTAGAACCAGCGCTGCTGCGACCATTACTTTATCGGCGACCGGATCAAGGAATGCCCCGAAACGGGTGGTTTGTTTCCATCGTCTTGCTAGAAAGCCATCGAACCAATCGGTGATTGCGGCAATTAAGAATAAAAGTGCGGTCAAAAAGGGCGCCCATTTAAACGGCAGGTAAAAACAGACGATAAAAAACGGGATTAAAACAACCCGAAATAAGGTGAGGAAGGTCGGTATATTCAATTTCATGGCAGCCTTATCATGAAATATGTGGTAGCAAAATTATGCTTATTCTAACGTAAATAAACTAAAGGGTAAAATAAAAAGCGTCTATAGTTCAAATGATAAACAAACATCAACAGACCCTAATATTTTACCCTCTTGATTAAATTTCAGTGGTTTCCGCTAAAAATCCGCCACTCTGATGTGACCAGAGTTTGGCGTAAACCCCGTTGAGAGCAAGCAATTGCTGGTGAGTGCCTTGCTCGATGATTTGCCCTTGATCCATTACAATCAGCCGATCCATTGCGGCAATGGTGGACAAACGGTGAGCGATGGCGATAACGGTTTTATTTTCCATTAGCTTTTCAAGGTTTTCTTGAATCGCAATTTCCACTTCTGAGTCCAGGGCGCTGGTGGCTTCGTCTAACAGGAGAATGGGGGCATCTTTCAGCATAACACGCGCGATGGCGATACGTTGCCGCTGTCCACCGGAGAGCTTCACACCACGTTCGCCGACATGGGCATCGTAACCGGTACGACCGTGTGAATCGTGCAAGTGCGGGATAAATTGATCGGCGGCGGCTTGTTCGGCCGCTTTCAGAACCGCACTTTCATCCACGTTCGGGCGACCATAAATGATATTTTCACGCACTGAGCGGTGCAATAGCGATGTGTCTTGGGTAACAAGGCCGATTTGCGCACGTAGGCTCTCTTGGGTAACGTCTTTAACGTTTTGTCCGTCAATCAAGATTTGTCCGTCGTTGATATCATAAAAACGCAACAGCAAATTGGTTAGGGTGGATTTGCCCGCACCGGAACGCCCGACCAAGCCCACTTTTTCGCCCGGTTTAATGTGCAGATTGAAATCTTTCAGCAAAGTGCGGTTTTCGTCATAGTTAAAATTGACGTGATCAAAGCGGATATCGCCACCACGAACTTCCAGTGGTTTGGCGTGTTTGCTGTCTACTACAGTGTGCGGTTTGGAAAGTGTTCCCATGCCATCTTGCACCGTACCGATATTTTCAAACAGCCGGGCTGACTCCCACATGATCCAGTGCGACAAGCCGCTGACGCGCAGCGCCATTGCGGTTGCTGCGGCGACCACACCGACATTAATTTGATCTAAACTCCATAAATAAACGCATAAACCAGCAGTTGCTGCGACCAAGGAAACATTCAGAATATGGTTGCAGACTTCCAGTTTGGTGACTAAACGCATTTGTGCATGCACGGTATGCATAAATTCTTGCATCGAGGATTTGGCATAATTTGATTCACGTTCACCATGGGAAAACAGTTTGACTGTGGTGATATTGGCGTAGGCATCGGTGATGCGTCCAGTCATTAATGAACGGGCATCGGCTTGTTTGTTGGCGGTGTCAGCGAGTTTTGGTACAAAATAGATCATCACGCAACTGAACAACAAAATCCAGCCGAGAAACGGCAACAGTAGCCAGCCGTCGAACTGAAACAGGATAACTCCGGAAGAGATGAAATAGACTGCCACATACACCACCATATCGGTGCAGGTGATCACAGTGTCACGCACTGCAAGTGCGGTTTGCATCACTTTGGCAGAGACCCGTCCGGCAAATTCATCTTGATAAAATGATAAGCTTTGTCCCAACATTAAGCGGTGGAAGTTCCAACGCAATCGCATCGGAAATACCCCTTGCAGGGTTTGAAAACGCACACTACATAACAGCCATAACCAAAATGCACTCGCGATTAAAAATACGATAATCGTCATGAAGCTACCACGCTTTTCTGCCCATAGCTCATTGGCGGAGTAAGTGGCCAACCAATCGACTAGCAATCCCATGATTTTGAACAGCATAGCTTCAAAAATGCCCATACCCACGCAGAGAATAATCAATGCCAACAACCACCAGCGTAAACCGTCCAAACCGGACCAGATAAAGCTGAATAAACTGTTTTTTGGGGTGACTGGTGCTGAGGACGGATAGGGATCGATCCGTGCCTCAAACCATTCGAATAATTTTCTCATTTTATTAAAAACTCTTGTGTTAAATACGGTTTAATTTACTTGTTTAAAGTGAATTTGTTGGCTGTCAGTATAATCGCTGTCGTCATCTTGCCACTGAATTGGCTTTAATGGTTCATTATCAAAAGCGATATCGCCTTCTACGCCTTGCAGCAGTTCACCACGACGAATATTTTTAAAATCAAATAGTTTTGGATCACAAAGATGTGACGGCGTGACATTTTGCAACGCACTAAACATGGTTTCGATTCTGCCGGGGTATTGCCGATCCCATGCTTGCAGCATCTCTTTCACCACTTGGCGTTGCAAATTCGGCTGTGAGCCACATAAATTACACGGAATAATCGGGAAGGCTTTTGCCGTGGCATACTTTTCAATATCCTTCTCTTTACAATAAGCTAGCGGGCGGATCACAATCTGTTTGCCGTCATCGCTGATTAGTTTTGGCGGCATACTTTTCAGTTTGCCACCGTAGAACATATTTAAAAATAGCGTTTCCAACATATCGTCACGATGATGTCCTAAAGCGATTTTAGTCGCGCCCAGTTCTGTTGCAGTACGGTATAAAATGCCACGCCGTAGCCGAGAGCAGAGCGAGCAGGTGGTTTTGCCTTCAGGAATCTTCTCTTTGACGATGCCGTAGGTATTTTCTTCTACGATATGGTGTTCGATACCCAATTGACTTAAATAGTTAGGCAGCACATCTTCCGGAAAACCCGGTTGTTTTTGATCCAAATTTACTGCAACAATCTCGAAATCAATTGGCGCATTCAGGCGTAAGTTCAGTAGAATATCCAGCAAGGTATAGCTGTCTTTGCCGCCGGAAAGGCATACCATCACTTTATCGCCAGCCTCGATCATATTGAAATCGGCAATCGCATTACCGACGTTACGGCGCAGACGTTTGTGTAGTTTATTGAAATTATAGGTTTGTTTTTTAGACTGCTGGCTAGGTTCAACAGTGGATTCAGTCTTGCTCATGATTATTAAAGTGCGGTTTGGGTGAATAAAAATCAGTGCATAGGATAATAGCTAATGCGGGGAAATGCTACTTTTTTTATCAACAGACCCTAGACTGTAAAACTGATTAAACCTGCAATAAAAATAAATTTATTTACAGTATAATTTTATTCCATTTCTTTTAGTCTACGATTTATTTAGATTATGCAACGCTTTCATTCACTTCCGCGCTTGATTTTAGGATGTTGTTTCTTGACAATTCCGGTATTTAGTTTGGCGATGTCTTCAGATGGTGCTTTGACAAAAACCGAAATAAAGCAAACCGTCATAACACAAACGCACTGCTTGTTGTCAGCCGTTGTCTCTGGCAAACAGCAAGTTGTGGCTAAAATTTTACCGGGGCAGTCTGTGTGGTTGAATGGTGTGATGAAAGTGCAAAACAGCACCCAATTTGGACAGGGCAATGCGATGTTGGCGCCGAGTTGTCGTGTTGGTGCAGCACCCGGCAACAGCAACGCTATGCCGGAAGAACATACGCCAATGCAAGGTTATTTGGTGACCAAAGGTAACGTGCGGTTATATGCCGATAGCCGCAGAGATTCAGCGGTGGTTGCTGAGCTGAAACCGCACTTGCGCTATCCGTTTATGGCAGAGCAAGACGGTTGGTATAAAGTGCGGTTTGGCGGTAAAACCCTTTTTATTGCCGCCCCTGATGTAGAAAAAGATCGTGGCATTGCGGTGTTAACCTACCATCATTTGTTAAAAAACGCGGAAAACCGCTATTTTCGGCAGACATCAACGACGACATCCGTCACTGCATTTGAACAGCAAATGGCATTGTTGAAGCAGCAAGGTTACCGTACAATTTCGCTCTATGATATCGAAAATTATCTGAACGGTAGTGCTAATTTTTCTGATAAATTAGTCAGTATTACCTTTGATGACGGCTTGGAGTCGGTATATCGTTACGCTTTCCCGATTTTGAAAAAATATCACTTTAATGCCACCATTTTTGTCATCTCTTCTCGGATAAAATATGCTTTACAGCCTTGGGATCCGAACCAATTGCAGTTTATCACCCGAACACAATACCAAGAGATGCAGCCGTTGGTGGATCTACAATCGCATACCCATTTCCTACACCGATTATTGAGAAAACAGCCGATTATGCTGCGACGCTCTTTGCACAATATGTTGGTTGATTTTCGGCGTTCAATTCAAGTGCTGCATGAATTCAACCCCAAAGTGCGGTATTTGGCATATCCTTACGGCAGCTACACCTCACTTGCCAAAAAAGCCGCTGAACAGGCTGGTTTTCATTTAGCGTTCAGTACGCAAATTGGTAAGGTTAATTTTGGTGATGATCGCTATCAATTAAAGCGAATTTATCTGCTGAAAGAAGATAACCCACAACAAATTCTTCAGAAGTTAGCCCAATAGCCACCAATTGAGCCTCAATTGGTGAGCATATTCTAAAGTAGACATGCTGTATATTCTTACTTTTCGTTATTGAAATTGGCTCAGCAGAAAACATTTTAATTTTTCCAGCCCTAGATTAAAACTTCAGACAAATGGTTAGGGTCTGTTGATCTTTGTTTATATTTTGAGTTGTCGTTTAAAATGAGCACAATCTAGGCGTAAGCCGAAATCAATAGCGGGACTATTGATGAGGATTACAACGACGAGTGTGCTCATTTTAAACACAATCCGCAGGACTATGACTCTTTTTCGCCACTACGGCGTTAAAAGCCGTTCGTTTAGAATGACTAAACTTCACAACTTTTGCCTTGTATTGGCGAAAAATAGTCTATAGCTCAAATTATAAACAAAGATCAACAGACCCTAAAAAATCAGGATTAATTTCAGCAAGGATTTGCTATGCTATAGCAAGGTGAATTCTTAATAAGAATTGAGGTTTT
>NZ_VDHF01000067.1:0-14597 GCF_006228025.1 Testudinibacter crocodili | reverse complement strand
TTAGACCGCACTTTGTCTATTCCACAGAAAACTTCCCGTCATACTGCCTCTGATTAGTTTTATAAAAAAACATAAAACTGATTATTTTCATAAAGTTATTTTATTTATTTAATCATGTTGACCGAATATATCGATTCTCGCAGATTATTGTGTGTTTATGTAATTAAATGTAATAAAAAAATTTTTTACCTATTATATAGAAAAGTAATTGAAAAAGTGGTTTAATGCCGAAATTATGGTGTTGAGTCTAAAAATGATAAGAGTTTGTTTTTAACAAGTCAGTGTAGTGGGGTATAACAATGAATAAAATTTATAAAGTAATTTGGAGTGAAGCAGCACAAGTGTGGATTGCTGTCTCTGAGCTTGGTTCAGCTAGAAGTAAAAGCAGTCGTTCTTTGGTTGCCCATGAGATAGGTTTCAAACCTAAAGTTGTCTCCCCCAGCTTTTACCTGTCGGCTGTAGTTATAGTAATGGCTGGAGTTTTTGGCTATACCCCGCAAGCTTTTGCTGCTACAACATCCTGTAACTATAACAGTAATACAGCAAATGGTTTTATTGATTTTTGGTGTGGTCCAAATGCCAGTTCTTCAACGGATAAAAGTGTGGCTATTGGCAACTCCGCCCAGACTAGTGGAACGAATAATATCCAACAAATTGCAATTGGTAGCAATGTGCGTAGTACCGGCAATCAGGCGATTGCCATTGGTAATGATATGTTGAGTGCAGGGCAAGGTGCGGTCGCCATTGGTGGTGATGACATAGGCGGGCTATATAATCTGGGCTATGGCTACACTGCTGGGCGTGGTTTTGGGACAACGGGAACATCTAATACTTCCACTGGCAATACAGATTATCGTGCCACAGCGGCTTTAGGGCAGGGTGCAGTGGCGATTGGCGGCAATGCTCAAGGGCTTACCAAAGGCTCCACTGCTATTGGTCCTGCTGCCACGGCAGGACAGATTAATCAAACCCAAGTCGGTACCGGTGGTGGCTTAGGTGTTTGGACTGAAGGAGCAGGCGGTGATTCAGGTGCCGAAGCCACCGCTGTGGGCGCCAAAAGCTATGCCAAGGCGCAACAATCAACCGCACTGGGTGCATTTTCTCAAGCTTTAAGTGCGTCTTCTGTTGCGATTGGCGATAGCGCGGTAGCCAGCAATGTTGGCACATTTCCTAGCCAAGGCGTATCTAGTCGCAGGGTGGTAGGTAATAATGTAGATATTCCACGACCAGATACTGGAACCGCATTTTCTAAAGTTGCCCCCGTGGCTGTGGGGGCTAAAAATAATGTATTAACCGGTGGTGTTGCACTGGGTTATAACAACTTGGTTGGTACAACAAATGCCGGATTCGATTACGCCGCCTATGCTTTTGGCAATAATAACGATGCCAGCAATGCCTTTGCTTGGGCATCCGGCTTTGGCAATACCGCCAATGGTGTGTCTTCTATTGCTTTGGGTGCAGTAAACCAAGCCAACGGCAATGCCAGCATTGGCATTGGCCGCGAAGTGCAAGCCAGCAAAGATTTTGCCTTGGCAGTGGGCAATGTGGCCACCGCCAGCGAAGTGGGGGCTATGGCAGTGGGGCATTCCGCCTCGGCCAGCGGCCAGCGGGCAATTGCGATTGGCTCTTCTACCGCCACGGGTTCTAATTTGGATGCCACCAATAATACCAAAGCCAGCGGCGCTGATGCTATTGCGATCGGTACGTTGGCCACGGGTACCGTTTCCAATGCCGTTGCGATTGGCTTGAGCGCTAATGCAACGGGATTCGATTCAGTTGCGCTGGGTTCAGGGGCGCAGGCATTAGCCGGCGGAGGCAATATAGCGATTGGTAGAGGGGCTTACACCAATGGTACAAGCAGTCCCGCCGATCCAGCAAACGGCACTAATATCTCCATCGGTAGTGCTGCCGGTGTGGGGCAAACCACCACTGCCAACGGCAACGTGGCAATCGGCGGCAATGCAGGGCAAAACGTATCCGGCCGTGCCAACTTCGCCATGGGCTTCCAAGCGGGCTCTAATGTTAGTGGCACAGCCAATATTGCTTTTGGTCGCAATGCCGGCTTTGGTGGGACAACCGCTGCACCTTACACACAATCTGGCTCTGTCGCTATTGGTGACAGTGCATTGTCCAGCAGCAGCACCGGCTACTCCACTGCGCTGGGCAGTTTTGCACAAGCCACGGGGCAACAAGCCATTGCCATCGGCGGCGGTGCAGCAGCCAATGCCATTGCCAGCGGCAACAATGCCGTTGCCATTGGTACCGTCGGAACACAAGCCACCAACACCAATACCGTTGCATTGGGCAGCTCAGCTCAGGCTAGCGGTATAAGTGCGATTGCGGTTGGTAATAGTGCCAATGCCTTGGGACAAGGTAGTGTTGTGATGGGTAGCGCTGCAGGGCAACAGAATACCCAAGCCTTCACCATTGCCATCGGCAGCGGTGCAGGCACCACCACCGCCGGAACTAACAATACTGAAAATACCGCCATTGGTCGCAATGCCGGGCGAGATGTAACCGGCAATACCAATTTGGCGTTGTCTTCGCAAGCGGGGCAAAACGTTTCCGGCAGCAACAACTTTGCCGCCATGCTACAAGCCGGGCAGTATGTGTCCGGCAACAATAATATTGCGATTGGCCAGACTGCCGGCAGAGGAACCAGTGCAGCACCGATGACGGCTTCGCATACCGTGGCATTAAGCACTGGCGCTGTTGCGAGCCAAGATCATGCCATTGCCATTGGTAGAAGCTCGCAAGCCATCAATACCAATGCTGTCGCAGTGGGTAATACAGCAAGGGCGCGCGGGGAAAGCTCAATTGCGATGGGTAACACTGCCCTCGTTCATGCCACTGCTACTAATGCCATCGCCATTGGCATTAATGCCATCGCTGGTACTTATTCCGGTGTTGCCATTGGTGACAATGCCAGGGCAACTACTTCAGGTATAACCAGTGCCACAGCAGGTTCATCTACGGCAATTGGTAGAAATGCGGGGGCTAATCTGGGTACCGCACTTGGCGAAGGCGCTTGGGCAACGACCAACAGCGTGGTAATCGGGCGTAATGCCACCACCGTGCCTAAAGACTGGAATTCCGGTGGCATGAATACTACCAATGGGTTTGGTATCAGCAACTACCGCGGTGCAGGCAATGTGGTGATTGGCGATAATGCCAGAGCTATGGTAGGTGGCCGCCCTGTCGCTCAGGCTTCCGTGGCGCTGGGCTATGGTGCCAGCATTGTGGCTGCCGATGAAGCCGACAACTCCACCAACTCAAATACATTAGGCGTGGGCAGTGCCACCGCACTGGGCGGCAATACTCGTATCACCGGCTCCACTGGTGCCACGGTGGTCGGTGCCAATGCCAATTCCACCGCTTCCAACGGCAGCGTGAGCGTGGGGCAATATGCCACCGCAGGCACCACAGCCATGCCTGCCGAAGCCGGCATTGCTATCGGCGGTGCACGTTATAATACCAATGGTACAGTGCTTGCCAACACTGCCACCCGAGTCACCGGCGAAGCGGCTATTGCCATCGGTAGTGCATTGCCAGTTGGCACAACCTATCAAAACACCAGCGCCACCGCTGCTAACGCCATCGCTTTAGGTAGCGGGGCACAAGCACTGGCGGCCAATGCTATCTCGATTGGTACCGGCAACGTGGTGAGAGGCGCCAACTCCGGTGCCTTGGGTGATCCGTCTTATATTTCAGGCAGCGGTACTTATACCATTGGTAACGATAATGGTACTTCTGCTCAGCCGATTGCAGCCAACAATTCCGGTGCCTTTGGTAACAACAATATGATGATTGTTGGCGGCTCAAGTGGCATCCGCATTGTGGGTAACAGCAATGATGTTAGCTCCTCTAATGTGATGGTGTTGGGCAACAATGTTATTGTCGCCACTGGTTTAGATGGCGCTGTGGTGTTGGGCAATGATTCTACCGTCAGCAAAGCGATGGATACCGCAAAAACTGATTTAAACGGCTTAACTTACACCTACGCTCCAGCAGGTGCGGTACCGGCAGATGGCGATGTGGTAAGTGTGGGCAAAGCGGATAAACCACGTCAAATTCAAAACGTAGCCAACGGACAAGTCTCTGCTAGTAGCTTAGATGCCATTAACGGCAGCCAGTTGTATGCCGTGGCAGATACGCTTTCTAAAAAATTAACCCATTTTTATAGTGTTAATAACACGACAACAACAGCAGGTAACTATAATAATGACGGTGCCACCGGCACCAATGCAATGGCGCTGGGACCAGATGCCAAAGCAGTAGGGGCGCAAAGTATTGCCATGGGCTTGAATGCTCAGACCTCTGATGGGGCGGATTCGGTTGCGATTGGTCATAATAGCAATGCAGCAACCGGCTCTGTCGCCATGGGACGCGGAACGGTTGCCAATGGCAATAATGCCGTGGCAATTGGTTTAGGAGCTCAAGCGACTTCCGCCGATTCTGATAATTTTGGTGGTATTGCGATTGGCGGACAAAGTAAAGCCACTACACCGACTGACGCTAATGCTACAGCAACCGCGATTGGCTATTCCAGCCAGGCAACAACCGATGGTGCTTTAGCTTTAGGGGATACGGCTAAAGCCACGGCTAATGCCGGTGATGTCGCTTTGGGTAGCAATTCATCTACTGCAGCGGTGGTTAACACCACCGAAGCAACGGTAGGCAAATTGACTTACTCCGGCTTTGCCGGCACTGCCGCCACCTCTACTGTGAGCGTGGGTGAGGCTGGTAAAGAGCGTACGCTGACCAATGTGGCGGCAGGACGTATTAGCCAAACCAGCACTGATGCCATCAATGGCAGCCAGTTGTATGCCACTAATTTAACCTTGGGTAAGGTTGCTACTACCGCAGTCGGTATTTTAGGCGGCAATGCGGCTTTGGCGGCTGATGGCACAATCACCATGACCAATATTGGTGATACCAATAAAAATACCGTACACGAGGCGATTAAAGCAGCAAAAACCGAAGTGGCAGCGGGTACGAATGTGACCAGTGTGGTGAAAACAGATGGAATCAATGGTCAAGCAGTCTATACCGTGAATGCCGATGGCACCACAGTATCAGCAGCGACAAGTGCGGTTACAGTGACGGCCGATCCGAAAGACGGCACCAATATCACCAACTACAAAGTGGATCTCTCGCAAGAGACTAAAGACAGTATTGCTAAAGCCGATGGCGCACTTCAATCTTGGACAGCGCAGGTGAACGGTGCAACAGCAGCGACAATCAACAAAGACAACACCACGTTGAATTTTGTTAATGGTGACAATATTCTGATCACCAATGACGGCGGTATTAAAGTTTCTACCAGCATGACTCCGTCGTTTACTACAGTGACAGCCACAGAGAGTATTACGGCACCCACCATCAGCACCGGCAATGGTGGCCCAAGCATGAGCGCAACAGATGGCATCAATGCGGGTAATCAAAAAATTACCAATGTTACTGCGGGTACAGAAAACACGGATGCGGTTAACTATAGCCAGTTGAAAGCAGTACAAGATGCGGCTAAAACCAGCAGCGTCGTCAAAGGCACCAATGTAGCCAGCGTAACCTCAACAACCACTGATGTGAACACTGAATATACCGTGAATGCAGACGGCACCACGGTATCGGCAGCAACGACAAGTGCGGTTAAAGTGACTGCGGGTGATAAAAATGCCACCACTAACGTTACCGATTATGCGCTGGACTTAACCGATAAGACCAAGGAAGATATTGCCAAAGGCGTGACAGCCTCTGAAGATATTGCCAGCAAAGGTCTTGTTTTTGCCGGTGACAGTGGTGACAACGCCACCCGTAAACTCGGCGAAACCTTAAATGTTAAAGGGGGCAATACCACCGAAGCCAATCTTACCGACAACAATATCGGCGTTGTTTCAAATGGCGCAGATACCTTAACGGTAAAACTGGCAAAAGATGTCAACCTTGGCGCAACAGGCAGCCTTACCATCAACAGCAACAAGCTGGATAAAGACGGTTTGGACGTGGTTAGCGGCAATACATCGGTGGCAATCAAACCGGCTAAACTGGGCGATCCGGTGTCGGTAGTGGCGACTGATGGTACCAACACAGCCGTTTATGGTGCTAAAGGCTTAAGCTTTACTGAAACCAACGGCACACCTTTGGCAAACAGCCCAAGCATCAGCCAAACCGGTATCAATGCAGGTAACCAACAAATCACCGCTGTGAAGAGCGGTGTTGACGGCACAACCTTGGCAGATGCCGCAGGTGATACCCTCACCAACGCTGCCAACATCGGCGATGTGAAAAATGCCATTACCAATCTGGAAACCCAATACCAAGGGGATAATGCTGCGGTGACGGTGACACGCAAACCGGCTGAAGTGTTGAGTGTGAAAGGTGGTGCAGCTGCGGATCAATTGACCGATGGTAATATCGGTACTGTAGGTGCAACAGACGGTTCGATCACAGTGAAACTGGCGAAAAACCTAGCCGGATTAACCGATGTCGAAACCGAAAGCCTATCGGTTGGCGATAAAGTGACGATTACCAGTGCCGGCATTGATGCAGGCGGCTTACCGATCACCAACGTGGCAGACGGCGTGAATGATGATGATGCGGTCAATGTTTCGCAACTGAATAAAGTTGCTGGTGGCTGGGAAATCGGTAACGATATCACCGCCGCCAAAGTGGGCAATGTGGCTGCCGGTAAGCGGGTGAATTTTGTTTCCGGCAATGAAGAAACAACGTTGGTTGATGTTACACAAGATGCCAATGGCAATAGCGTAGTGACTGTGGAAGCCGCACCGGGTGCGATTCGCTACAGCAACACCAATACCGCAGCAGGTGGCAATGCCTCTAATGGCGATCAATTTACAGCCACCAATTCAGTTACGCTGATGGGTGCTAACGGCGATACCAGCAGTGGTGTGACTATTAACAATGTTGCACCGGGAACATTGTCTGCGGACAGCAAACAAGCGGTTAATGGTGCTCAATTGTTTGAAACCAATACCAATGTAGCGACCAATGCGGCCAATATTGCCAAAGGCATTAATTTTGGTGGCACCGAGGGCAGCAATAAATATGCCCTGGGCGACACCATCAATGTGAAAGGCGATAGCAACATCACCAGTACAACGATTGCCGGTGGTGCGCAGTTGGCATTGGCGAATACCGTTACTATTGGCAATGCAACCACAGGCAAACCGGTAACCATCAATGGCGAAGCCGGCACCGTTGGCGGTTTGACCAACAAAACCTTTGACGTGGCGAACATCACCAGCGGTCAAGCGGCAACAGAAGACCAGTTAAAAGCGGTTAGCGAGGTTGCCAGTGCGGGTTGGAATGTGCAAGCCAATGATACGAAAGCAGAAAATGTTGCACCGAAGGATACGGTGACGTTTAAAGATGGCAAAAATATCTTGGTAACTCAAGAGGGCAAAACATTAACTATTGCCACTTCTGATAATCCGGAATTCACCAGCGTGAAAATTGGTGATGTCACCAATAACACTACGCTGACCAGCTCAGCCGATGGCTTGAGTGTGGGCGGTGATAAAATCACCAATGTGGGTTCAGGTACGGTAGCCGCGGACAGCACCGACGCAGTGAATGGCGGCGATGTGTATACGGCAATTCAAGGCACCGCAAGTCAATATCAAGGTGATAACACCACCGTGACCGTAACTCGCAAACCGGCTGAGGTGTTGAGCATTACTGGCGGAGCAACCGATTTAACCGATAACAACATCGGTACTGTAGGCAATGCTGATGGCTCGATTGCGGTGAAACTGGCGAAAAACCTGACTGGATTGGAAAAAGTCACGGTTGGCGACAGTGAACTTACCACCAACGGCTTGACCATCAACAATGGTACCGCAGGTAATACGGTCAGCCTGACCAAAGACGGCTTGAACAATGGTGGCAACAAAATCACCAATGTTGCCACCGGCACAGCGGATACCGATGCGGTGAATGTGGCGCAATTGAATGAAGTGGCAGGCGCAGCAGCGAAACCACTGACTTTTGCCGGCAACAGCCGTGTAGCGGCAGACGGCACGAGCGATGTTGAGCGTAAATTAGGCGAAACTCTGAAGATCTACGGTGCAACTGATGGCAGCCTGACAGCGCTCTCAACGGATGCGGCGACAGCAGGCACCTACAGCGGTAAAAATATCCAGACCATCACGGATAAAACCACCGGTGCCGTACAAATTCAATTAGCGGAGAATCCGCAGTTCACCAGCGTGAAAATTGGTGATACCACCAATAACACCACGTTGACCAGCACAGCCAACGGCTTGGATGTGGGTGATGATAAGATCACCAATCTGAAGAGCGGTTTGGACGGTACAACCTTGGGTAATGCCAGTGGCGCAGTGTTGACCAATGCAGTGAATGTGGCTGACCTGCAAAGTGCGGTCACAGGCTTGACCGATAGCGGTTTTAAAGTCAATGCCGATAATGCGGATGTTAAAACGCATAAATTGGGCAACGAGCTGGCGATTGTGGCGGGTAATGCCACAGACACATCTAGCAACAACTTGGCAACCAAAGTTGAGCAAGATGCGCAAGGTAAAACCACGGTGACGGTGAGCATGAAAAATGCACCGACCTTTACCGGCACGGTGACCGCACCAACATTTGTGACCAGTGGTAACAATCCGGTGACGATTGGTGATGGCAAAGTCACTGGCTTGGTTGCCCCGACAGCTGGCAGTGATGCCACCAATAAAGATTATGTTGACGGCAAAGTGGGCGACGCAGTAGGTGCGGTAACCCTGAACACAGCAGGCGACACAGGGACAGGCAGCGTTAATCTGAAGACCCAATCTTTAGCGATTAACGGCACCACCGACCAAATCGAAAGCACGGCATCAGAACAAGGCGTTACCCTGAAACTGAGCAGCAAAGTAACCGATTCGCTGGCGAAAGCAGACAATGCGGTGCAGTATGATGATCCAGCTGTGAAAGATAAAGTAACCTTGGGTGGCACAGACAGCACAACGCCGGTGCAGTTGACCAATGTCAAGGCGGGAGATCTGAGTGCGAACAGCACGGATGCAGTCAATGGCAGCCAGTTGTTTGCCACCAATCAAAATATTGAAACCTTGCAAAAAGGCTGGAACGTTACGACTTCTCAATCGGACGGCACTGCCAGTGGAAGTGCGGTCACCGTAGTGAAAGCTGAGGATACCGTGACCATTGATGCCGGTAAAAATATTGTCATTACTCAAGATGGGCAGAAAGTATCGATTGCCACTTCGGCCACACCAGAATTCAGCAGTGTGAAAATTGGTGATGCTACCAACAGCACCACATTGACCAGCACAGCCAACGGTTTGGATGTGGGCGGTGACAAAATCACCAATGTCGGTTCAGGCACTGTGGCAGATGGCAGCACCGACGCAGTCAACGGTGGTGATGTGTATACGGCGATTCAAAATACCGAAACGCAATATCAAGGCGACAACACAGCGGTGACAGTGAAACGCAAACCGACTGACGTGCTGAGCGTGAAAGGCGGTGCAGCTGCGGATCAATTGACCGATAACAACATCGGTACGGTGGGTGCGGAAGACGGTTCGATCACCGTCAAACTGGCGAAAAACCTGACCGGATTGGAAAAAGTCACGGTTGGTGACAGTGAACTCACCACGAATGGCTTAACCATCAGCAACGGTACCGCAGGTAACCCAGTTAGCCTGACCAAAGACGGCTTGAACAATGGTGGCAACCAAATCACCAATGTGAAGAGCGGTTTGGACGGTACGGCTTTGGGTGATGCAGCCGGTGCGGTGTTGACCAATGCAGTGAATGTGGCTGACTTGCAAAGTGCGGTCACAGGGTTGACCAATAGCGGTTTTAAAGTCAATGCCGATAATGCAGATGTTAAAACCCATAAATTGGGCAACGAGCTGGCGATTGTGGCGGGTAATGCCACCGAGACTTCAAGTGACAACTTGGCAACCAAAGTTGAGCAAGATGCCGCCAGCGGTAAAACTACAGTGACCGTGAGCATGAAAGAGAGCCCAACCTTTAAGGATATTACTGCCACCAGCGTAACGGCTGATGACGGTGCGGGCAATGTCACCAAACTGACGGCAACGGGCACAACTGTAACCGACGGCACCAACACCAGTGCTTACGGCGCTGATGGTCTGGTGATCAAAGACAAGGATGGTAAAGAAGTTGCTTCTTTGGATAGCACGCCGATTGCAGTGAAAGACAAAGATGGCAACGATATTACCAATGTCAACACGGCGTTGAACCAGTTGAACAGTGTGCAACAAGCGGCTGACAGCTTTGCGGTCAAGTACGACAAAAACGCAGATGGCACACCGAATAAAGACAGTGTGACCTTGGCGGGTACCACCGGTACGCCTGTGACTAAAAATGCGGATGGCACATTTGCACCAATGAGCGGTGGTACGGCGTTGAACAATGTGGCTAGTGCAGGCGATATTACTGACCCAGCGAATGCCTACAAAGCAGTGAATGCAGGGGATTTGAACAATCAAATTGCGGGCATCACCAACAGTGGTATTCAAGTGAATGCTGACCAAGGTGGGGTTCAAACCCATAAACTGGGCAACGAGCTGGCAATCGTGGCGGGTAATACCACAGACGCTACCTCAAGCGACAACTTGTTGACGAAAGTGGAGCAAGATGCCGCCAGCGGTAAAACCACGGTGACCGTGAGCATGAAAAATGCACCGACCTTTACCGGCACGGTGACCGCACCAACATTTGTGACCAGTGGTGACAATCCGGTGACGATTGGTGCAGGCAAAGTCAGTGGTTTGGTTGCACCAACCGCAGATGGTGATGCCGCGAATAAAAAATATGTGGATGATCAGTTAACGACAACGGTCGATGCGGTCGCACTGAATACCGCAGGAGATAGCGGTACCGGTAATGTTAATCTGAAAACACAAACATTGTCGGTGACCGGTACGGCGGATCAAATTGAGACAACCGCAGCAGACCAAGGCATCAAGCTGAAGTTGAGTGATAAAGTGACCGAATCGTTGGCGAAAGCAGACAATGCGGTGCAGTATGATGATCCGACTAAGAAAGACAGTGTGACCTTGGGCGGCGCAGGCAGCACAACGCCGGTGCAGTTGACCAATGTGAAGAGTGGTTTGGGCGATACGGCTTTGGGTGATGCAGCCGGCGCAGTGTTGACCAATGCGGTCAATGTGGCTGATCTGCAAAGTGCGGTCACAGGATTGACCGACAGCGGCTTTAAAGTCAATGCTGATAACGCAGACGTTAAAACCCATAAATTGGGTAAAGAGTTGGCGATTGTGGCAGGTAATGCAACTGATACCGTCACCACCAACTTGGCAACTAACGTGACACAAGATGCGGACGGTAAAACCACGGTGACGGTGAGCATGAAAGAGAGTCCGACCTTTAAGGATATTACTGCCACCAGCGTAACGGCTGATGACGGTGCGGGCAATGTCACCAAACTGACGGCAGCCGGAACCGAAGTGAAAGATGCGGCTGGTAACAGTGCGACCTATGGTGCAACCGGCGATACCATTAAAGATGCAGCGGGCAATAGCACGACAACCACGGCAGCGGGTACGGTGGTGAAAGATGCGGCTGGCAACACCACTACGGTGGCAGCAAACGGCACAACCGTCACCGACGGCACCAACACCAGCACTTATGGGGCGGATAAAGCCACAGTAGGTAGCGCCAATCCGGTGGTGATTGATGGTGCCAAAGGGACGGTGAGCGGTTTAACCAACACCGCATGGGACAACAGCAAAACCTATACCGGCAGCAATACTGCCGCAACCGAGGGGCAAGTGGCGGATGCGATCAGCGGTTTAACTGACAAAGGCTTGATCTTTGCCGCCAACACCGGCAATAACCACACCGCGAAACTAGGTAGCACCGTGACCGTGAAAGGGGCAGATGAAAATACCGACTTCAACAAATTTGATGCGGGTAAAAACATCATGACCCAAGTGGATAATGGTCTGATTCGTGTGGCGTTGGCGAAAGAACTGAGTGGCTTGGATAGCGTGACGGTCGGCAAGGATGCCAATGGCAACACCACGGTATTGAATGGTGCGGGTACCACCGTGACCAATGACGATGGTCGCACAGCCAGCTATGGTGTGGACGGCATGAGCGTTAAAGGTGCAGATGGTACAACCTTAGCCAGTGTCGGCAAAGATGGCGTCAGCACTACCGGCACAGTGAAAGTGGTAGATGGTGAAGGTAAAACCGTGGCACAGCTGGATGATACGGCGATGAATGTTGCCGGCAAATCGGTGACCAGTGTCAACGAAGCCATTAATCAGTTGGATAAAGCGGCAGCGGCTGCCAAAACGACTGTCACTGCGGGTGACAATATTGTGGTTACCCCAACAACCAACAGTGACGGCAGTACGACGTATAATGTTGCTACCGCTAAAGATCTGAAGGTAGACAGTGTTAAAGCGGGCGATACTACCATCAACAACGATGGCTTAACCATCGCAGGCGGTCCGAGTGTGACTAAAGCTGGGATTGATGCGGCAGGAACTAAGATCACCAATGTGGCGTCCGGCGATATCAGTGCAACTAGTACCGACGTAGTGAACGGTGGCGATGTGCATAATGCCATCAAAAATGCCACTAGCGATTTGGTTGATAACGGTCTGAAATTTGGTGCCAATAGCGGTGATACCTATACGGCTAAACTGGGATCAACGGTGAGTGTGAAAGGTGCGGACAGCAATACCGACTTCAGCAAATTTGATGGCGGCAAAAACATCATGACACAAGTGGATGCCAAGGGTAATATTACCGTGGCATTAGCCAAAGATGTGGAAGTTGCCAGTGCCAAGTTCGGTGATACCGTCAAGATCGACAACAACGGTATCAATGCAGGCAATACCGTGATTGATGGGGTGAAAGCCGGCAGCATTGCCGCAGGTAGCCAACAAGCTGTCAATGGTGGTCAAGTGCATGATGTTGCTCAATCTGTTGCTAAGGCATTGGGCGATGGCGCGAAAGTTAACCCTGACGGTACGGTGACGGCTCCAACTTATACCATCACCAAAACGGATGGTTCGACAGTAACCGCCAACAGTGTCGGTGGAGCATTGAATTACTTCAACCAAGAGATTGTTAAACCAATTACCTTTACTGGTGATAGCGGCAGCTATGATGCGAAACTGGGTAATACCGTCAACGTGAAAGGTGATGGTAAAAACATCAGTACTTCTGTGAGTGGTAATAACCTGACCATCAGTATGACCGATACACCGGAGTTCAGCCGTGTTACCACTGGTGGTACCGTGATGAACAGCAATGGCCTCACCACGGGTGGTGGCAATGGCCCTAGCTTGACAACCAGCGGCATTAATGCAGCGGGTACCAAAATCAGCAATGTAGGCAATGCAACTGAAGCGGGGGATGCGGTCAACTTCGGACAAGTTCAAGCGATGGGGAATAACCTGAACAGACGTATCAATGAAGTTGATAAGAGTGCCAGAGCCGGTATCGCCGGAGCGTTGGCAACCGCCGGTCTCTACCAAGCCTACCTGCCGGGTAAATCCATGGTTGCTGTTGGTGCAGGGACTTATCGTGGTGAAAATGCGTTGGCTATCGGTGTCTCCAGAATCTCTGACAATGGTAAAATCGGGGTGAAACTGACTGGTATGTCAACCAGTCAAGGTGATGCCGGTGGTTCTGTCAGCGTAGGTTATCAGTGGTAATGAATCTTAACCGCACTTTGGGCAGACTTGTTCAAAGTGCGGTCAACAAAAAGGAAATTGTGAGATGAAATTAAAGTTAGTGAAGTATGCGTTACCACTGGCTGTTGCGGTAGCATTAGCGGGCTGTCGTTTGAGTGATGTTAAATCCGATGGCACGACTGATCAACCGATGTGGCCGAAAGTGGAAGATGCCGGGGTGAATTTCAGCGGTTCGCAGTATGGCATTTGGCCGAACTGGGATAACGTGCGCATGATCGAAAAAGGTATGAACAAAGATCAGCTGTATTATCTGATCGGCAGACCGCACTTTAGCGAAGGCTTGTTTGCGGTGCGTGAATGGGATTATGTGTTCAACTACCGTCAAAACGGTGAACATAAAATTTGTCAATACAAAGTGTTGTTCGACAAAGACATGAACGCCCAATCGTTTTTCTGGAAACCAACCGGCTGTAACAATCAGTATGAACTGTCAGGCGACTTCTTGTTTGATTTTGACTCGGCGACCTTGAGCGCCAAAGGCAAATCAGTGATTGATGAGGTGGCACGTGGTTTAAATGCGAGTGGCAGCAAAGCACTGACAGTGGACGGCTATACCGATCGTTTAGGTTCAGACAGCTACAATCAAGTGTTGTCGCAAAGACGTGCTGAAGCGGTGAAAGCCTATTTGGTTTCCAAAGGATTTGCGGCAAGTGCGGTCACAGCGGTCGGACACGGCAAAGCGGATCAAGTGGTGGCGTGTGACGCGGAACAAGGACAAGCATTGCGTGATTGCCTGCGTCCAAATCGCCGTGTGGTGATCTCGGCTAACTAAGTTGTTACGAAGCGCTGTTTAAAATAAACCCTGTCATTATCATGGCAGGGTTTATTATATGGTTGGCATAGTAGACAAAA
>NZ_VDHF01000066.1:0-74854 GCF_006228025.1 Testudinibacter crocodili | reverse complement strand
TTTTGTCTACTATGCCCCATAATGCCGAATGTTACCATTCGGCATTTATTTTTGTCCTTTAAGCCGATATTTCAGACATTTCAAGGTGGAATCATTAACAAGCTGCATCTGGCTAACGCAGTAATTTTTCGCCATATTCATACACCTGTTGCAATAACGCCAGTTTTTCAGGATTATTTTGGTGTTGTTCGCCTAATTGCTGCAACGATTGCACAAAGGTTTCTGCATTTTTCTCTAGCTTCAAAGTGCGGTATTTTTGCCATTTGATCTGCTCGGCACGGTTCAACGTGCGGTAGAAATGGCGAGCGCGGTAGTGGAACAGCAACTCCGGAATCCGTTTGTCTTCAAAGGTTAAATCCGGGTTTTTTAACTGCTCGGCATCTAAAGTGCGTAGAATTTGCAAATTGCGTTTATCTGCATCACTGAAAAAGCCATGGTAAAGTGCGGTTTCCACATTCAAATCGTCGACATATTCACGTTGTTCGCTGAAAATGGCGATCACTTTGTCACGAATTTCATAGGATTGCAACAACCGTTGCTGATTGTGCAGGCATTGTTCGCGATCAATCCCCAAGCGTTCCGCACTTTGTGGCAATAGTGTTTTTTCAGGGGCAACAATCGGGCACTTATTGATATGCACCAATTTTAGCGGTACTGGCAAAATCCCTTGCGCCTCCAACTCCGCTTTTTTGCTGTATAACCGCACTTTTAAGGTCTCGGCATCAAGGCTTAACAAATCGCTGAGATCGGCTGTTAAATCGCACACAATCACCGCATTATTATTGCTCGGATGCCACGCCAACGGAGCGACCAGTGCGGTATTGCCACGATAGTTGCCGAGCATGCCGGAAACGTGCACCAACGGCGTCATATTGGCGGTGTCGATTAATGCCTCGACCGCTTTTTTGCTACGCAGATTGAAAAAATAGTCGAACAAGCGCGGCTGTTGGGCTTTGACCAATTTCGCCATTTCAATTGTGGCATATACGTCCGCCATCGCATCATGTGCATTACTGTGCTCAATTCCGTTGGCTAGCGTTAAACGATCTAATTTAAATGACGGCAAGCCGTTTTCGTCATACACCCAGTTGATCCCTTCCGGACGCAAGGCATAACAGGCCCGCAGCACGTCCAGCAGATCCCAACGGGAATTGCCATTTTTCCAACTGTATTCATAAGGATCGATAAAATTACGATAAAAGGTGTAGCGGGTCATTTCGTCATCGTAACGAATGCTGTTATAGCCCATCACGCAAGTATTCGGCTGTGCAAACTCTTGTAAAATGCGTGCAGCAAATTCCGGTTCGGATACGCCTTTTTCATTACATTCTTGTGGGGTAATGCCCGTTACCAACACCGCTTCCGGCGCGGGCAAATAATCGTTGGTTTGCTTGCAATACACCATCACCGGTTCGCCGATAATATTAAAATCCGCATCAGTACGAATCCCAGCAAACTGCGCCGGGCGATCACGCGCCGGATCAATGCCGAAACTTTCGTAGTCGTAAATAAAAAAGCTGAAATCCGCCATGCTTAACCCACTAATTTATCCAAATAAAACAAACAGATAATTGATATAATCCCTAACCCCACGCCGATCGCGTTGGCTTTGTTGATTTTTTCTTTAAACAACCATGCGCCGGTCAGCGTGCCTAAACAGATTACCCCGATATTCATACCGGCAAAGACCAAGGTCGGGTTGTCGCTATAGCTCTGATGCGCTTTGATATAAAACAGAATATTCATAAAATTCAGCACCCCGAGCAGCAAACCGGCTAACATGCTTTTACCGTGCCAACGGGTCTGTTTTATCAGCAAATAGATGAAAATCACACATGCCGCCAAGCAAAACGACACAAACAGCGTCAACGGAAATGCACTACCGCTCTTTGCCATTTGTTTAAACAGAATATCGATCACACCATAGCCGAGCCACACCAACAGCAGATTGAGCCAACCTTTGCCGACCGCACTTTCTCCAATATTTTGTTGTTGCTCATCTTTTTTCCATAACAAACATAAAAGTGCGGTAAACGCCAATACAAGACTAACCGCACGGCTGCCGCTCAAGACTTCGTTAAAAATGGTAAACGAGGCTAAAATCGGTAAAAACAGCGATAACCGCTGTGCCGCGTCAGAGCGCACAATGCCCGCACTTTCCACTGCTTTCGACATCACGATAAACACCGTCGGCAGCAAAATCCCTAAGGCTAAAAACAGATAGGAATCATCATGTTGCGCCACCACTTCGCCTAACGATTGCCCGGCAAAATTGGGCTTCAAAAAATAATAACTCAAGCCGATCGCCATAAGATAATTAAAGGCAATCGCCTGAGCGATTTGAATATTCTGCCGGCGTGCCACTTTCAAAAACACCGACACGAGCACGCTGCAAAGCACAGCAATGGCAAGATTGTGCATTTAAATTCCTTGTTTGTTAATTCTCAAGCTACCAAGTTATCAAAGAAGTATAATATTATCTTTGCTCAAGCTCTTTCAATGTCTTACCATTTTCATCTTTCCAATAAATACGCCCATTTACATGTCCTCCTAAAACAAAAGAGGCTGCGTATGATGGGCTTTTAAATAGAATATTTTCTTGTAACTGGCCATTAATAATTGAACTATTTTTTCTTAATTCTGCAATTGTAGTTGGAATAGTTTGCGAATCAATTTGTTCTATCTGACTACCTTTTAAAACAATAAATCCTTCAGCAGTTTGCTTGCATTGCGCTTGAATTTGTTGCTTACTTTTTTTACTAAACCGTGTCAAAGTTAACAATAAATCATCGTTGTTTATATTTTGCTGAATCGACTGTGGTATCTGAATTAGTGGTTCAAATAACTTAAAACCTAATACTCCCATCACCACTTTTGCATTTTCAACAAATTCAAAAAGCTCACTCTCTTTTTCTTCAGTAATATTGCCTAAGCTCGGTTCAGCCGCATTTTTTATATTAAATCTACTACATTCTTTGGCTAATTTATAAAAATGATGTTCAAGAAAACTAATTTCTGTTTGTCCGAATGAATTATTTGATGTGGTTAAAACTACAGCTTGCACCCAATAATCGTTATTTGGATTGCGTTTATGTTCTTGCAAGCGATATAAAATTCCCTCACCCATTTTCCTCACGCCAGCCTGCCCGATATACACCATATCACGACCATTCGCTTCATCTGTGCCAAATAAAAAATAAACACCACTCTGTTTTAAATCATCACGCTCACGACATAACTCCAATGCTGTTCTTGGAATACGATAAGATACACCAGTCCAGTTTGCCATCGTGCATTTCACTCTTCCAGAAGGTGTACCGTCCATTAGAAAGACATTTAAGTTTTTACCTTGTTTTCTCATAACATACTCTATTATTTAATCAAAGTGCGGTCATTCTGCCTGTTCATAATAATACGATTGTTCAATCCCTTTGATAAACACTGCACGATCATCGATTTTATCGGTTAAGGCATTTTGCAATAGAAATCGGATTTCCAAATCATTTACCGGGCTGCGTTCCATCGCCTGTAAATATAAATGCTTATCCACCTTTTCCCAATCAACCACTTTGTCTAAACGTTTTTTAAAAATCAGATCAAGCCAAATGCGGGTGGCGCGTCCGTTGCCTTCTAAAAACGGATGTGCCACATTCATTTCCACGTATTTTTCAATAATTTGTTCAAAACTGTCTTCAGGCATTTTTTCAATCGCGGCAAGGGCGGCTTTGAGATATAACGCATTAGCAAAACGAAAATTGCTTTTTGAGATATTTAACTCTCGGATCTGACCGGCAAAGTCATATAAACCGTCAAATAAATAACGGTGAATTTGCTGCAAGCCTTTCGTCGTACCGATTTCCAACTGATGAATCGCCCCAGAATCATACAGATCATAGGCTTTTTGCTTACTGAGTTGATCGATTTGTTGTGTGTTCATCTGTTCTACACTTAAAAAAGAGATTTAGGGCGTACAGAATACGCCCCTATAATTCACAACCGCACTTTGCCCTACTCCGTCGCCCCAAATCCGCGCAAGCCGACCACATGCACATATTCATGATTATGCGCGATTTTACGCACCAGTTTATAGGTGGTGCCTTTTTCCGGGCTGATATTTTCCGGCGCGGCGATCAGAAGCTGCATATCGAGGCGTTCGCACAGTTCGAACAGAGTTGAGATCGATTTGGCATCGAGGCGGGCGGCTTCGTCGAGGAACAACAAGCGGCACGGCAGAATATCTTTGCTACGAATACGGCGGCTCTCTTCTTCCCAGCTTTGCACCACCATCAACAGGATCGACATCCCGGTACCAATCGCTTCACCGGTTGAAAGTGCGCCGCTTTCCGCACGCAACCAGCCGTCGGCACCACGATACACTTCCACCTCCAAATCAAGATAGTTACGGTAGTCCAATAACTCTTCACCAATGGTTTGCGCCGTGCGTTGCCCCATATCAATATGCGGATTGACCCGTTGGTACAGCTTCGCCAAGGCTTCGGAGAAGGTGATTTGATTGTTGTTGAACAGATCTTGGTAATCGTCTTGCTCGCCCGACAACGCATTCAGTAATATCGCATGGGTATCACGGATATTGACCACCAAACGTACCGATTTCACCTGTCCGAAGGCGATATTTTGCAAACCTTGGTTCAGCATCCGAATCCGGTTTTGTTCACGCTGAATAGTTTTGCGCATGATATTGGCGACACTTTCGCTGCTGATTGCCAATTTGCGTTCACGGTTGGTCAGCTCTTCGGTCAAACGTGACAGTTCGATTTCCATTTGCTCAATCGCATCGATCGGATCGTCGGTTTTGATAATATCTTGGCGAATCCGCTCACGCAGATGTTGGTACACTGCGATAAAAAACCGCACTTTGTTTTCCGGTTTGCGGCTGTCTTCCGACAAACGCAAGGCATCACGCAGATATTCGTTATCGGCAACGGCGGTGCGCAAGGCACCCAAGGCTTTATCTGACATCGAACGCAAATCATCGGCAGAAAGATACGCCAGCTCGCGTTTATTCAAACGCCGTTCCACATCGCTGTTGCGTGACAAACGCAATACCACGCACCAACTGACTTTTGCCGCCACCACCAGCTCCCGTTGCGTGCGGTAATCACGTTCGGATTTGCGGATACTACGCAGCAAATTTTCACCTTCTGCCTCTAACAAGGTCAGCTGTTTTTCCACATAATGGCGACGTTGACGGCTTTGTGACAGGGTTTGGTGCAGCTCATCACGGCGTTGTAGCGCACGCTGTTCCGCCCCTTCGTCGGCTCGACCGCCGATTTTATCCACCTCTTCTAACAGCTCAAGCAACATATGATTTTTGGCGTCCAACGAGCTGCGTAACGAGATTTGCACCTGATTAAATTCGGCAAACTGCTTCTGTTTTTGTTGCAATTGATTGCGTTGCTGCTCTCGTTGTTGTTGCAACTGTTGCAAACGTTGACGCAACTGTTCGTTCAGCTCTGAGCCTTCGCTTTGTAGCTGCTGTTCATAATCGAAATGGGCGCGCCGTTGCAACACATCCGACAGCGCATAAAAACATTGCTGTGCGCGTTTTTGTTGATCAACCGTGGTTTGATAATCATTTTTCAACGTGTCGTAATTTTGCGGATCGCTTTGCAAACTGGTGGCAATCGGTTCAAGCTGCTGCAACTGCTGCCCGAACTGGCGTACGAACTGCACATCTTGCTCGGCATTCAGCAACTGCTCGCGATATTCCTCAATCCGATCTTGCAAAGTGTCATCAGCTAACAGATTGAATTGTGGCGACAGTTTATTTAACAGACGCACCAGCTCTTTGCTTTCGCTCAATTGCAACCGCACTTGCTGTTCGCCGGTGGTTAATTGGTTGAGTTCACGATCCAATTCATTGCGCTGGGCATTAATTTGCTTCATCTCTTGCTCTGGATCAGGCAAGAATGCCAACGCCAAATGCAAGCCGACAAACTGGCTGAATTGCTGATGCAGACGCTGGCATTTTTGTACGTCAAAAGAGCGCTGGGCATGCTGTTCATTGATTTCGTCCAACTCACCGGCCAAATCTTCCAAGCGTTTTTCCCGCGCCGCCCGTCCGAACAATGGAATTTCAGGGAATTTGGAATAACGGACTTCCCGCTCCGAAACTTGGACCACTACACCACTGTCCAGCTCTTGTGCAGAAAACACATTATCGTCGAATGCCGCCGGATCGCCCTCGATTAAATAGAGGTCGTCCTGGCAGTCCTCAATATTTTCCAACTGTTTTTTCACTGCGTCCAGATCCCGCACCACAATCGCATGGCGCGCCGGTCCGTATAATGCAGAAAAATACGGTGCATCGTCGAGCGGTACATCATCATACAATTCCGACAACAACACGCCGCCGAAACGCTCGGCAAGGGCATTCAAACGGTGATCTTCAGAACCGTCTGGCTGGCTTAAACGACTGATTTGTTGCTCTAACTGCTGTTTTTGCAACTGCAACTGATCGCGTACCATGGTGTGTTCACGCTCTTTTTCCAGTTGCAACTGCATAAAATCCATCACATCTTGGCTATCACTGAACTGCTGTCCGCTCTGCTCGCTCAAACGCTCCAGCGCCGCTTGCGCCGTCAGCCACGCCGGGGCTTTACGCTCGTTTTCTTGATAAAGTGCGGTCAGTTGCTCGCGTTTTTGGCGCAAAGCGGAACGCTGTTCGCCTTGCTCGGCAAGATTATGGCTCAATTCATCAACCAGATCTTGTTGTTGCAAGTGGAATTCGTCCAGCGCTTGCGGGTCACTTAACCCCAAACCACTACGCTGATTAAACGCTTGCAACAGTTGCTTGGCGCTGTTTTGCGCTTGCAAACGCTGTTCCAATTCATTGACTTGGCTGCGTAAGCCGACCGCACTTTGTGCCTGTGCTTTCTGTTGCGGATAGTCCGCCAACAAGCTTTTCGCCTGCTCCCACGCCGCCGAACGCGGCACGTCGCCGACAATCTCGCTCAGCAAGCGGTAAGCTTTATCAAATTGCGATTTAGCGGCATCAGACACCGACATCCGCTGTTCCAGTTGCAACACCTTCGCCGTCAGTTCTTCCACTTGCTCTTCAAACTCTTGGTGATACTGTTCGACATTTTTCAACGCCAAATCGTTTAAACCACACACTGCTTTGGCTTTTTCCAACGCTTTCACCGCTTGCTGATATTGCAAGGCACGGGTTTGTTGTGCGTCCAGTGCCTGTTGGTAATCCGCCAGTTGTCCACGCACCTGATCGATTTCAAGCTCGCCTTGTTCAAAATGCTGTTGTGCCTCTTCCAACTGCTCGGCAGCGGTTTCAACCACGATCTGCTGTTCTTCCAGTTTTTCACGCAATTCGTTTACATCATCTTGATAGCGATTGATTTTCTCTTGATGGCGCAACACGTTCTGCACCAAATTCAAGTGATCGACCGCACTTTGGTGATCCACTTCCAAGCGTTTTTCACTTTCTGCCAAATCCGCCGCTTCACGGCTGAGTTCAATCAGTTTTTGTGCCGAAAAGGTTTGTTCCTGTTTGGCACTGAACAAGGCGCGGCGGAAATTCAACGCACTGTCGATATTGTGGCGGCGGTCGTTGGCGTTGCGCATATAATCGGCGGCAACATAGGCAGTGGATTCGTTAATCAAATGTTTGAACAAATCGCGATCCGCTTGGGTGACTTTAATTGCTTCCAAGGTCATACGGTTTTCGCGCAATGCCGCTTCCATATCCTGAAACGCCTTGCGCACCCCCAAATTTTCCGGCAATAAATAGTCGCGCAAAGAACGAGTGATTGCGCTAGAAATACCGCCGTAGAGCGAGGCTTCGATCAGTTTGTAGAATTTGCTGCGATCCGAGGACGAGCGCAAGCGTTTTGGAATAATGCCCAATTCAAACATCATGCTGTGGTAATCGGTCACCGAATGGTACTGTTTCAGTTGTGCGCCGTTCTGTTCAGCTTTCTCTTTTAATTCGTTTAACGCCAACACTTTGGCTTGTTTTTCATTCACCGCTTCGGTGAAAAGTGCGGTCGGCTCCACTGCCAACGGCAAGCCTTGGATCGAGAACGATTTGATATCGACTTTTTTATCACGTCCGGCAACTTGCTGCAAACGCACCCCGACCAATACTCGCTGATTGCGTGAGTTGAGGGTGTCCAACGCCGCATAACACACGCCCGGACGCAATTTGCCGTGCAAGCCTTTATCGCGCGAACCGCTGGTTGCGCCGGCTTCGGTGGTGTTGCGGAAATGCAACAGGGTTAAATCCGGAATCAGGGCGGTAACAAACCCTGCCATGGTAGTGGACTTCCCTGCCCCGTTACCGCCAGACAACGTAGTGACCAATTCATCTAAGTCAAAGGTGCGCGCAAAAAAACCGTTCCAGTTAATCAGCGTCAGCGAGCGGAATTTACCGCGTTCAACCGCACTTTGTACCGAAGTTGATGTGGCGAGGACGTTATCTGAAGTCGTCTCTTCGACTTGGTTAAGCCGTTGTTCGTTTTCAAATTCTGACATTATTCACGATCCCCTTGTTCATCATTGCTGTCGATTTCATCATCAAATTCGTTTTCGTCTTCGTTGTCTAAGGCTTCATTATCAAGCTCGCTATTTTCTGACTCCAGTGCGGTTTTCTTCGTTTGTTTCTCTTCTTTTAACGAATCCGCATTAGCGGCTTCGCCGTCGCGGATCAGGCGCAGTTGCGCTTCCAATGGATCGTCGCCCGACCGCACTTCGGCGCCGAAGCGGAACACCGATTCCGAAATCACAAACTTGCCGCTGTATTGATCACCGACGCTGGTAATCATGCCCAAACGGCGCAAACGGTTTAAGGCGGCGCGCATTTTTTCCGCCAGTTTTTGCTTATCCAAATCTGAACCGGACGAACGCTGATTGACCGCTTTCAGCAATTTGCTTTCATCTGCCAGATTCAACAGTTCGTCATACACTTCCTCGCTGCTGAAAATGCCTTGCTGTGCTAGCCGTTCCGGGCTGAGGTAGAGATAGCACAGGACTTTGCCGACCAGCATTTCTAGTTCGCTCAATACGCTGCGCCCAATCAAGGTGCTGGATTTCGGACGCAGGTAGAAAAAGCCTTCCGGCGCACGGATTAATTCGACGTTATAACGCCGGTAAAAACTTTCCAGTTCGTATTGAAAATCCATTAAAAAAGCGTGTTTGTCCAAATCATCAAGGCTGATATGGCGGCCTGCACGCAGTAGACTATCCACCAGCGGAAATAGCGGATTGGCGATTGCAGTAGCGAGTTTGGTTGGCATGACTTCAGAAGTTTGATTTATCATAGTGAGTTCTTTCATTTAGCAGAAAAATTATTTATAACCGTCAATCACATTGGCTTGCACTTCGGCACCATGTGGATTGATCGCTTGCCATTGCGGATAGACCGCCGAGAAGTCGTCATTCGCCATGCCAAGGCGTACCGCTTGATCGACGATAATCCGCGCCACATCGAAATGGCGTGACAGCGGATAGTGCTCAAGCTGTTGGCGCAAGACTTGGCTGAGATCAATCGCTTGATTGTTTTCACGGTAGCGGATTAACAGGCTTTGCATTTGCTCCACAATCTGCTCGTGCAGATCGGATAAGGATTCGTATTGCAGTTCTTCCGGTAATTCACCTAGGGCATCTTCATCGCTGAGGGTCAATTCTTCATCACGTAAATCGACCAAGCGCTCAGCTTGAGTAGTCCACAGATACCACGGCGCATCAAAATAGTGGTGAATCGATTGACGCAGGCGGCGCGAAAAGACACGGTTTTTATCCATATCAATCGCAGTACGGATAAATTTGTGTACATGGCGGTCATAGCCAATCCACAGGTCAATCGCTTGCTGTCCCCAACTGATAATCCGATCCAGTTTAGCTTGCAGATTGACAATCAGCTGCCCGACAAAATCCAATTCGGCACGCCCGATAATGCAGTCTTCAATCCGCAGCAGTTGCGCTTGCAATTTATCGCCGGCAGCATTGAGTGTGTCTTGCAATTCACGCAGATTACCGGAAGTTTCATCCAATAATTGTTCGCAACTGAGCAACGCCGCTTGCCAGTCCTTGGTCAGCAATTCGGCGATCTGTTCTTTAATCCCCTGCTGATTTTCGTCCATGATCCGTTGCGATAAATCAATGCTGTCGAAAATCTCCGCCACCGAATATTTTAACGGCGCATACACATTTCGTCGCCAATGGTGTTCGTCGCCGTCTTCTTCGGCGGCGGATGACGCACGCTGAATTTCATCAGCCACAATCGAGAGTTGAACGGAGAGGCGCAAGGCGGAAAATTCACGTTGGCGGATATAGTAATCAGACACGCCCACGCCGAGCGGCGTTAAGCGGTAAATCGAAAGCCCTTCGGTAAATTCACTGCTGAAACGGTTTAAAAAACGCTGTTTCACCAGTTCGTTAATTGCGTTGTTGGCACGCTGCGGCACGGTTTCTTCCGCCAAGCCGAATTCATTCGACACCAAACGGAACATATCGACCAGATCGTGTTCGATCATCTCACCGTCGATCCGCTCGTTATTGTAAATCGCAATCGTCAGTAAAAAAGCTAAGCGTTCAGTCGGCAGATTCAGTGAAAATTCACGCTGCTTGGTCCAGCTCACCAATTCAGGGATAGTTTGTGCCGTTTCAGTCATAATCGGTACTCGAATTCAGGTGAAATAATGCTAATCGTATCAATTAAAAAGCAATATTATAGTATAAGTAGCGTGGAATTGCATGATCAACTCTGCGCTTCTGTGATTTATGTAGCCGAAAACAATATTTCGCCGTTATTCACGTAAACGTTCAAATAACGTTTCTGCCATTTTGTGAGAGATCCCCGGCACACTCGCCAACTCTTCCAATGTCGCCGCTTTAACGCCCTGCATACCACCAAGATATTTCAGCAACGCTTGACGGCGCTTGCTGCCGATGCCTTCAATCGACTCCAATCCACTTTGAGCAAAAGCTTTTTGCCGTTTTTTACGATGTCCACCAATAGCGTGGCGGTGGGATTCGTCACGAATATGTTGAATCAAATGCAACGCCAGACTGTCAGCAGGCAAATGCAGCTCACGTGCACCTTTGCTGATAATCAAGGTTTCCAAGCCGGCTTTACGATCTTCTCCTTTGGCTACTCCGATTAACAAAGGGTGGCTTTTATCCCATTCGACTTGGAGTTTGGCAAAGACTTCCAAAGCACGATTCAACTGCCCTTTACCGCCGTCAATAAAGATGATGTCAGGAATTTTTTCTGGCTCCAGCGGTTTGTTATAGCGTTTTAACAGTGCTTTTTCCATGGCTGCATAATCATCTCCGGGGGTAATCCCATCAATATTAAAGCGGCGGTAATCGGCTTTATACGGACCTTCTTGATTGAACACCACACAGGAAGCAATCGTCTGCTCGCCCATGGTATGACTGATGTCAAAGCACTCCATGCGGCGAATTAACGGCAGCTGCAACAGTTCGCACAGGGCTTGATACCGCTCTTTGATTCGTCCACTCTGTTTCAGCTGATCGGTCAGCGCAATTTCAGCATTCATTTGTGCCAGATGTAAAAATTTAGACTGTCTGCCTTTGGCATTGTCTTGAATACTAACGATAAATCCAGCTTGTTGGCTTAACAGCTGTTCTAAAGCTGATTTTTGTTCCAGTTGGCGGTTGGTAATGATTTTTTTCGGAATGGTTCTGCCTTGCCCGGCTTGCAGATAAAACTGCCCGAAAAAGGTTTCGCTCACCTCGTCAAGTGCGGTATGGCTTGGTATTTTCGGGAAATAACTGCGACTGCCAAGCACTTTGCCTTGACGGATAAACATCACATGAATACAGGCGATACCGTGCTGATAGGCGATGGCGATAATATCCAGATCATCGGTATTTTGGTTGGAAATAAACTGTTGTTCAGTGACCGCGCGTACTGCTTGAATCTGATCACGGTAAAGTGCGGCTTTTTCAAAATTCAATTGTTGACTGGCTTGCTCCATCTGTTCCACCAAATGTTGCAGCACTTGTTGATCTTTGCCTTGCAAAAACAAACGGACGTAATTGACTTGCCGATTATACTCTTCGTCGCTGACATAACCGCTGACGCAAGGCGCAGAGCAACGCCCGATTTGATATTGCAGACACGGACGCGAACGATTGCGATAAGTCGTATCTTCACACTGACGCACCGGAAACAATTTTTGAATTAAGGATAAGGTTTCGCGCACCGCACCGGCATTGGGATAAGGCCCGAAATAATCCCCGCTTGCTTTTTTGCTGCCGCGAAATGCCGTTAAGCGTGGATGACGCTCTTTGGTCAGTAAAATAAACGGATAGGATTTGTCATCACGCAGCAACACATTGTATTTAGGCTGGTATTTTTTAATGTAATTGTGTTCCAATAGCAACGCTTCCGTTTCCGAGTGGGTAACGGTCACATCAATATTGGCGATAACGGAGACCAAAGCCTCGGTTTTTTTACTCGATACATTTTTGCGGAAATAACTCGCCAGACGTTTTTTCAGATCTTTGGCTTTGCCGACATAGATGATGGTATTTTTATCATCATACATCCGGTAAACCCCAGGCTCGGTGGTGACTTCGGCAAGAAAACGTTTGGCATCAAACATGGTGGATTCACTGTTGAAATAGGGTGTGGAATGATTGTGTTATCAACAAAGGACGAATAAATAATCCGTCCTTATAAGCGTTTACCAAATTACGCAAGTTGTTTATTTAAACAGGTTGCCTAAAACAGACTGAATCCCTTTTGATAGCAGATCCGCTGAAAGGTTATTATCAATTGCACCGTTTGGGCTGAGTTTATCCACAATTTGCGGTAAAAATTGTGACAACAGATCAGATGCTTGAGCTTCATCTTGCACACCGGCTTGCTGTGCTGCTTGTTGCAGCTCCTGTTTGCCAAACACATCTTCAACCTGAGTAGGGGAAATGCTTTTGTTCTCACCGCTTCCCAGCCAAGATTGCAACAAATCGTCCAAACCGCCTTGTTGGAACTTGGCTAAAATCCCTTGAATCCCGCCTTGTGATGATAGCAATGCGTTGATGACGGCCATCGCTTGTCCTTGTTTTCCAGCTTCACCACCTAATACACCGGATACGACTGAGCCTAAAATTTTATCTAACATTGTTTTTCCTTATTTATCATTTTACTTAATTAACATCCTTGTTAATACTGATGGAGTAGCGTGAGAAGCGTTACCTTTCCACGCCTAAGATCTGACGGACTTTTTCAAGATCGTCAAAGGTATCAACACCAACAGCCGGCACTTCATCAGCCAGCTGTAGATGAATTTTTTCACCGTACCACAGCACACGCAGTTGCTCAAGTGATTCGATTTGTTCAAGTGCGGTCGGCTGCCACTGCACATATTGCCGGATAAAATCGGCACGATAAGCGTATAATCCGATATGGCGCAAATAGTGATTTTTCGCTACATCTAAATCCGCCTGTGAGATCTTGCCTTGTTTAAACGCGGCAAATTGATCGCGATCCCAAGGAATCACCGCTCTGGAGAAATACAGCACCAAGCCGTTTTTATCGGTCAACACCTTCACCACATTTGGGTTAAACAGCTCTTCTACCTCTTCGATTTTCACTGCCAACGTTGCCATATTGACGGTGTTATTCACCAGATTTTGCGCCACCTGCCGAATAATTGATGGCGGAATCAGCGGCTCGTCACCTTGCACATTGACGATAACTTCGTCGTCCGCCAGACCGCACTTCGTCACGACTTCGGCTAAGCGTTCAGTACCGGAATTATGTTGTTCTGAGGTCATGCAAACTTCCGCACCAAAAGCAGCAGCCACGGCCGCCACTTCTGCATGATCGGTCGCCACGATAATCCGCTCGGCACCGGATTTTTTTGCCTGTTGCCAAACGTGTTGAATCATCGGTTTGCCGGCAATATCTGCCAGCGGCTTACCCGGCAAACGAGAGGAAGCAAAGCGGGCAGGAATAATGACACTAAATTTTTGCATCTTGACTCCCTATTTGAGTGGCTGTTCATTAATTGTCAATGCTACCGCACTTTCCGGTAACAGCACAGGGATCCCATTTTTAATCGGATAGGCAAGATGCTCAAATTCACAAATTAAACGCTGGTGTGGCTGATCATATTGTAATTTGGCGTGGCAACGTGGACAGGCAACAACCTGTAATAATTTAGTGTTCATCTTTTTTCACCTTGTGCATGATTTTCTTGACGATATCTTCAATCGACGGCTCTAATACGGCTTCAACCGGTACATACCACCAGTTTTCGCGGGCAAATTTGCTGCATTTCACGGCATCTTTTTCAGTCATCAGCAAAATTTGTTGCGGGCTGGCAAGGGAAACCAGTTTTTCTTGTGAAAATTTAGCATGGTCAATAAAGGCTTTTTGTTTAATTATATTTAATCCGTGACGTTGTAACGTGGTAAAAAAGCGGTTTGGATTACCAATCGCAGCCATCGCAACGATCGGCTGCTCGGCAAAGTCACGCAATAGACGCTCTTCTTGCGTCAGCAAATTAACCGCCACTTCACCTTGTAACCGCATCTGAATTTCACCGGGCTGCGGATTCTCACCATTACACACCACCGCATCCACACTTTTTAAACGCCCAGTCAGTTCGCGTAACGGTCCTGCCGGTAATAAAAAGCCGTTGCCGAAGCGCCGTTCGGCATCAACAATAACGATTTCAATATCACGCTGTAAGGCGTAATGCTGCAAACCATCATCACTCAAAATCACATCAATATGATACGCCTTACACAACAATTCGATACTTTGCCGACGATTGGCACAGATTGCTATTTTTGCACCGCTGCGACGTGCGATCAACACCGATTCATCACCGACTTCCATCGTATCGGCATTGGCACACACCAATTGCGGGTATTGTTTCATTTCGCCACTGTAACCACGCGAAATCACCCCCACTCTTAAGCCTTGTTGCTGCAAGCGGCGTGCCAACCAAATCACAAACGGCGTTTTTCCATTGCCGCCGACCGACAAATTGCCGACGATCACCACCGGCAGGGGCGCTCGCCAAGATTTAAATATTCCAAAGCGATACGCCATACGACGAAGTGCGGTAATCCCCCAAAACAGCAAAGCTAAAGGAGAAAGCAAACCCGCCAACAGCCATGCCGAGATCGTTTTTTGGTACCAAAAATTCATACTACAATATCCTTTTGCTCGATTACTTGCTCAATTGCTTGCTTGATTTACTGGCTAAATTGCAGTTTGTGCAGTTGCGAATATGCACTTCCTGCTGCTAATAACTGTTTATGTGTGCCGCGCTCGGCGACCTTGCCGTGATCGATAACCAAAATCTCATCAGCATTTTCAATGGTTGATAAGCGATGGGCGATAACAATAATCGTGCGGTCATGACGCAGTTCGTCGATTGCCGCTTGAATAGCCCGTTCAGATTCAGTATCCAACGCTGAAGTGGCTTCATCTAAAATCAAAACGGTTGCATTACGCAACAACGCCCGTGCAATTGCCAAACGCTGTCGCTGCCCACCGGACAACATCACGCCGTTTTCACCGATTTCGGTGTCCATGCCTTGTGGCAATGCCTCGATAAACTCCAGACAATGCGAGGCTCTGGCAGCTTCAATAATCTGTTCGCGCGTGTATTGTTCATGGGCGGCATACGCAATATTATTCGCCACCGTATCATTAAACAAATGCACCTGTTGCGACACCACCGCACAATGGGTGCGCAAGTTCTGTAAGGTGTAATCTTTAATATTACGTCCGTCTAAGCGAATTTCGCCCTGTTCAACATCATAAAACCGAGTGATTAGATTCGCAATCGTCGATTTGCCGGAGCCGGAACGCCCGACTAAAGCAACCGTGCTACCCGCTTGCACCTCGAACGAAACATGTTGCAGTACGTTGCTCTCTTTGCCTTCGTAATGAAAACTGACATTGTCAAAACTGATATTACCCTGCACTTTTTCGACACTAACTGTGCCGTTATCTTTTTCCAACGGCAGATCCATAATGCTGAACAATGTCTGACAAGCTGCCATGCCGCGCTGAAATTGGGCATTAACATTAGTTAAGGATTTCAAAGGTTTCATCATTGCCAACATCGAAGAAAAAACCACTGTGAATGCGCCAGCTGTCAGATTTTGGCTCATAATGCTCGGAATAGTCGCCAGATACAGCACGATGGCAAGTGCAAACGAGGCAATAATCTGCACCACCGGATCGGAGATCGCCGATGCCATCATCATTTTCATGCCTTTACGACGCATATCGTTGCTGACGTGGTTGAAACGATCTTCCTCGACTTTTTGTCCGCCAAACGACAACACCACTTTATGCCCCTTCAGCATCTGCTCGGCAGAGGAGGTCAACTCTCCCATCGAGGTTTGCATATTCTTACTGAGACGGCGAAAATGCTTCGACACCATGCGAATCAGGATCGCAATTACCGGACCGATAATAAACAGCACGACTGAAAGTTGCCAGCTGGTATAAATCATGACCCCAAGTAACGACAATAGATACGCACCTTCGCGTACGATAGTCACTAATGCCCCTGAAGCAGAAGACGCCACCTGCTCGGAATCGTAAGTGATACGCGACAGCAATTTACCGGATGAATTATTATCAAAAAATGAGACCGGCATAAACATCATGTGCTTAAAAAGACGACGGCGTATATTCATAATTACCTTGCCCGACACCCACGCCAAACAGTACGTTGAGATGAAATTGCTCAGCCCGCGAAAGAAAATCAACACCACCACTAATACCGCCATCATTTTCAGAAAATCGGTATCGGCTTTACCAAAACCGTCATCCAATAATGGCTTCAGCATCGAAATTAAACCGGCATCGGTTAGGGCATTGATAATCAAGGCTATCGCCGCTACAATCAATCCGGATTTGAAAGGTAAAATCATCGGCCACAGGCGTTTAAACGTTTTTGCTGTCGAAAAGTCTTTGTCTTCCATCAAGTCATTATTTCCATTACATATCGCTCGCGCTCAGCTAAGCGTTAAAATGGGGTTATTCTAACTGTATTTCCTTTTCTAAGCCAATAATTATGTGATACCAAGGGATTACCCCACGGCGTTGTGCTGAAATTTGCCATTGATCTTGGGTCACACTCAGCGTAATTTGCCCGTCCGTTGCGGTGTTATAGACCGCACTTTGGATCTGTTGCAGACGGTTTTGTGTGGCAAAGTGCGGTAAATTCCACTGGTTATATAAACCACTGGAGATCAACGACAGTTGTGGCTGCAAATGTTTCAGCCACAGCCAACCACTGGAGGTGTTACTGCCGTGGTGCCCGACTTGCAGCCAATCAACTCTGCCGATCGATGGCGCAATCCGGTTTTCTGTTGCCTGATAAGCATCACCACTTAGTACAAAGCGCACTTTGCCTCGACTGACCAACAAGACACAGGAATCCTGATTTTTGGCAATTTTGCTGAGTTGCGATGGCGCAAATACCTCAAAATAAAACCCTCGCCACTGCCAGCTTTGTCCCTGAATACAAGGCTGTTGCTGCTTGGCGCTATAATCACGTTCAGAACTGTTGAACAATACCGCACTTGGAAAGTGCTTCAACAGAACTTCAGCGCCGCCAGCGTGATCATTATCATCATGGCTGATGATCAATTGTTCTAGCTGTAAGCCATTGCGCCGTAAGAACGGTAAGATTTCTGCCTCTGCCATACTGCCGCCTTGCCATGCCTGCCCGGTATCAAACAGGGTGGCAAACTGCTCAGTGATGATCAACACCGCCAAGCCCTGACCAACATCAAGCATCACTAGTTTCCAATCTGGTTTAAATGTGGTGATAGCCCATAATTTACTGCAACACAGCACCATTAATAAGGTGCAAATGGCGACTGGCTTGCGCCCGGAAATACGCTGTTGGGTTTGTTTGGTTGTAGAATTCAATGTACGGTATCGGCTTGTTAACCCTAACAAGAGTAGAAATAATAACAGGCAGACGGTGATGATCAGCCACTGTTGATCGGCAGCAAGCGCCAAATAAGTATTGGGCAACGCGTCTAACCACAGCAATGCTAGTGCTAATAAGCTATCCACCCAAGACCAAACCATACCGCCACTGAATAATGCCAACAAAATCAGCGGAATGATGACAAAACTAAAAAATGGCACCAGCAACAGATTACTCAAAAATGATCCGGTTGGCAGCGCATTAAACAGCAGCAACTGCAACGGGGTAAAAAGCAGTAATAAACCAAATTGCAAATGTAATAAGCCACACAGCCAGTACAACGGCGGCACGGCTTGTTTTAACGACCTTCCGCTCCAGCGCCATTTTTGTAACAACGGCGCTAATGGAACGCAGTGATAATAACAACACAATAGCGCAACCGTTCCACAGGATAACCAAAAGCTCTCATTGAGTACACTCAGCGGCTCAATCAAGCTTAACCAAGCAACAATCAACAGCAGCAATTTCCAAGCAGGTAGGTGGATACGCATAAAAATGAAAGCTAACCAGAAACAGTACGCCCACAACGCCCTTTGGGTCGGAATCAAAAAATCAGCTAGATAAGCATAGCAAATCGCAGCCGACAAAGCACCGAGATACGGAACATGGTAAGTCAGATACTGTATTTTTAAACCGAGATAAATTAGCCCCAATTGCAACAACCGCACCACGCCCCAGCCGAGCCAAGCGACCAAACCGATATGCAACCCAGAAATTGCAATCAAGTGTGCCGTGCCGCTTTCACGAAATTTTTGCCAATCATCGGCATTCATCCAGCCTCGTTCACCAAATGCCAACGCCAGAATAACGCCTTGATAACGCAGTGTTTCAGTCTCTGTCAAAACACTCAGCAATTTTTGCTGTCGCCAACTGTTTTGTTGGTCTAATAACTGCCCTTGTTTCACCACTGCGCTGGCTAAAATCGACTGTGACAGCAGCCAGCGTTGTCGGTTGAATCCACCGTCGTTCAAACGAGTACTCAGTGGACGCAGTTTCAGATTAGCACGCCAAATCTGCCCCAAGTGCGGTGCATGCTCCAGTTGCCAATTCAGATTGAGCTTGATTTTGCCCAAACCTTGATCGGCTAAATCCGCTTGCGCCACCACCGTGACACTACGGTTTGGCAGCATCTGACGCAATGCGATGATTTTAAATTCTATGCTGATATTTTGCTGCCGTAACGCCACAATTTGTTCAGCCTTGCTTAATGTTGCCGTAATATAGTGCTGTTGATAAGCTGCGCTCAACAAGATAAAAAGCAACGACCACAACCCAGTGCGGTATCGGCGACGCAATCGTTTAATAAACAGCAAAACTAACGGCAATATTGCAAGCACCGCCAATAGCCAATGATAACCGAGCCAATCCGCCGGAAGCCAAACGATCTGCGTCAGGCTCAACAGCCAACAAACAGCAACATGTTGTAATTTCAATAATTTATCCCATTCAACTCATTCAGCCCTGCATTTTTACGTGATAGCTTTGCGCCCTATCCATTTTTTAAGAAAAGACCACAATCGGCAAAACGGCCACTTTATTTTTGCGATCTGGCTCGCAAAATATGGATTTTATTTACTTTTTTAACTGGTTGTTTTTTAATATTTTTATCTAATCGAACAAAAATCATACCGCTACATTCCGCATTTTATTTGCCAAAAGATTTAACATCTGCTATTTATATCGCCTTTAAAAAGGCGTGAAATTTTTATCATCTAAATTTCTTCTTATTTTCGACTAAAATAATCGGGTAATATCGGCTTAGCATACGCCGATTGAGGTTACCCACTACGGGAGAACAGCATGAGTTCAGTAGCTGCAAAAACATCTTTAAGTCTTTTGTCATTGGCAGGTGTGGAACCTTATCAAGAGCAAGAAGGTGAAGAATATATGAATGAAAAACAGATTCTTCATTTCAAAAAGATTCTGACAGCCTGGCGTGAACAAATTGTCAATGAAGCAGGAAAAACGGTGGCACAGATGCAAGATGAAGCCGCTAATTTTCCGGATCCGGCCGATCGCGCTACTCAAGAAGAAGAGTTCAGTCTGGTGCTGCGCAACCGTGATCGTGAGCGCAAATTGCTGAAAAAAATTGACCATACCCTGCTTAAATTGGAAACCGGTGATTTTGGATATTGCGAATCTTGCGGTGTAGAAATTGGTATTCGCCGGTTAGAAGCCCGTCCAACAGCCGATTTATGTATTGATTGCAAAACGCTGGCAGAAATTCGCGAGAAACAAATTTCCAAATAAGACGACAGTGAGAAAAAAGGCGCAATAAAATTTGCGCCTTAATGTTGTGTTGCATTTGTCTGTAAACGGTGGCACAGCTGCCACCGCTATTACTGCACTTATTGCACTTTCCTTGCACTTATTGCACTTTCTTTGCACTTATTTCACTAGGCAAAGTGCGGTTTGAATACCGCTTACTTCTCCATTTTGTCAAAATCACGCTGTGGATGGCCGATATAAATCTGCCGCGGACGGACAATCTTGATTGCACCTTGGTTATACATCTCTTTCCAGTGAGCAATCCATCCGACAGTTCTTGCCAGCGCAAACATCACGGTAAACATCGAAACCGGAATACCAATGGCTTTTAAAATAATTCCCGAATAGAAATCAACATTTGGGTACAGTTTGTGTTCAACAAAATACGGATCGCTCAAAGCAATACGTTCCAACTCCATCGCCACATCTAATAACGGATTTTGCACATCCAGCTCTTTCAGCACTTCGTGGCAGGTTTGGCGCATCACTTTGGCACGCGGATCGTAGTTTTTATACACCCGATGTCCAAATCCCATCAGACGGAACGGATCATTTTTATCTTTAGCTTTCTGGATATATTCCGGAATCCGGTCAACACTGCCAATTTCTTCCAGCATATTGATGCAGGCTTCGTTGGCGCCACCATGCGCCGGTCCCCAAAGTGAGGCAATGCCAGCTGCAATACAAGCGAATGGATTAGCACCGGAAGACGCTGCGGTTCGCACGGTTGATGTTGACGCATTTTGTTCATGGTCAGCATGCAGAATAAAAATTTTGTCCATCGCTTTTTCCAACACCGGATTAACCACATAAGGCTCACACGGCGTGGCAAACATCATGTACAGGAAGTTACCGGAAAAAGACAGATGGCGCTGCGGATACATAAACGGCTGACCAATCGAATATTTGTAACACATTGCTGCCAAGGTCGGCATTTTTGCTAATAAACGGTAGGCGGTCAGTTCACGGTGATAGATATTGTTAACATCGGTGGAATCATGGTAGAACGCCGCCAACGCCCCACTGACGCCGCACATAATCGCCATCGGATGCGAGTCGCGACGGAATCCATGGAAAAAGCGGGAAATCTGCTCGTGCACCAGGGTATGTTTTTTTACTCTGCTTTCAAATTCACGATATTGTTCTTTGTTCGGGCGCTCACCAAATAACAGCAGATATGAAACTTCTAAATAATCAGCATTTTCAGCCAGTTGCTCAATCGGATAGCCGCGATGCAACAACACGCCTTCGTCACCATCAATATAGGTAATCGCCGATTTGCAAGATGCGGTCGACATAAAACCCGGATCATAGGTAAACAATTGATTTTTGACTAATGACTGAACATCAATCGAATCATACCCCAAGACGGCACGATGAACATCCACTTCAAGCTGACGGCCATCACTGATGGATAATGTTGCTTTTAATTCTGACATGATCACTCCCTGTTGTTACATTTTTGTTAAGGCAATCTATTTGATCGCATTTATAGTGAAAACTGATTCATTTATTAACACAAATAAAGCGATACTGTAAAATGAATTTTCACCAATTTAGTCTTTTAACCGATAAATTTAAAGAGCCTTTTAGATAAAATGTTATTTTTTTGTAAAAAACACTAGCTAGGTCACATTATAAAAAAATTTTTTAGGTATAATTTAACCCGCAACAAAATTTATCATTTTCTTGTAAATGGCATATTTTCACCCTACAGTTAACGGTGAAGTTAGTGGTAAAATATTCAATTTACTCACAAAATTATAGTCATCCTATTATTTTATTTTAAGAAAGGTCAGGTAGTTATGCGACAAAACCATTCCCTGCGGAATGCTATGCAGGATTGGGTTGACTCTAGTGCCTTAGGCGGAGCCAACCAAACGTATATAGAACAAGTCTATGAAGACTATCTTAAAGATCCCTTGAGCGTTGATACCAGCTGGAAACAGATTTTCGACAGTTGGCCCAAACCAACCGTCAGCGAGCAACCCCATGCGCCGGTGCGCGAATACTTCCGTGAACTCGCTAAAGAAAATACCAATAAAACCGGAACACACACGATTATTGATCCCAGCGCCAGCCGCCGCTTAGTTCGGGCTTTGCAATACATCAACGCCTTCCGTTATCGTGGACATTTGCGTTCTGACCTCGATCCATTAAAAATGTGGAAGCGTCTCTCGGTACCCAATCTAGATTATCAATTCTACGGTTTGGAAGAGAAACATTTGGACGAAGAGTTTAATATCGGCAAATATGTGTATGATCGTGAAAACATCACACTACGCGAACTCTCTGAAAAATTGCATGAAACCTATTGCAGCACTATCGGGCTAGAGTTTATGCACCTGCACAATATTGAAGTGCGTGACTGGTTGCAGCAAAAAATGGAAGCGCGTCTAAATAAACCGCTGTTCAGCCCAGAAGAACAAAAAACCTATCTGCAAGAACTGACTGCCGCAGAAGGCTTAGAACGTTATTTAGGGGCTAAATTTCCCGGCGCCAAGCGTTTTTCTTTAGAAGGCAGCGATGCCTTTATTCCACTGATGAAAGAGATTATCCGTCACGCCGGTAAATTTGGCGCTAAAGATATCGTGATGGGTATGGCGCACCGCGGACGGTTAAATATGCTGGTTAATGTACTGGGCAAAAAACCGGCGGAGTTGTTTGACGAATTTGCCGGAAAACACAGTAACCATGATCGCACCGGCGATGTGAAATATCACCAAGGTTTTTCTTCTAATTTTATGACTGATAATGGTTCAGTTCACTTATCATTGGCGTTTAACCCATCACATTTAGAGATCGTCAGCCCCGTGGTAATCGGTTCTGTCCGTTCACGCCAGACCCGCTTGCAAGACAGTGAGCGCAATAAAGTGTGGGGGATCACCGTGCACGGTGATTCTGCCGTCACCGGACAAGGCATCGTACAGGAAACCCTGAATATGTCAGCTACTCGCGGTTACACTATCGGCGGCACAATCCGTGTCGTTATCAATAACCGTATCGGTTTCACCACCTCATATACCGGTGATACACGTTCTACCGAATACTGTACCGATATCGCCAAAATGGTCGATGCGCCAGTGATTCATGTCAATGGTGATGACCCGGAAGCCGTGATTTATGCCGCTCGAATGGCAGTTGAATATCGTGCTAAATTTAAAAATGATATTTTCATTGATTTAGTTTCTTACCGTCGGCATGGGCACAATGAAGCTGATGAGCCGTCCGCAACCCAACCAATGATGTATAAACAAATCAAAAAACACCCGACACCACGCAAAGTGTATGCCGATCGTTTAGTTGCCGAAGGGGTGCTAAATGATGATCAAACGTTTGAGATGATGAACGAATACCGCGATGCGTTAGATAACGGCGAATGTGTCGTCAAAGAGTGGAGCGAACTGGATCGCAACTCATTGGAATGGATTAACTATCTTGATCACGATTGGACTGCTCATTACGAGAATCGGTTTGACAAAGAGCGGTTTATTGCCTTGGCAAAGAAGGTGTGTATCTACCCAGAATCGCACAAACTACACAATCGTGTGAAAAAAATCTACGAAGATCGTGAATTGATGGCAGTAGGTGAAAAGCCGTTTGACTGGGGCATGGCGGAAATTATGGCCTATGCCACCCTGCTGGATGATAACAATGCGATTCGCCTGTCCGGTGAAGATGCCGGGCGCGGAACTTTCTTCCATCGCCATGCGGTGTTGCACAATCAAGAAGACGGCACTTATTACATTCCGCTTGCTAACCTGCACAATCAACAAGGACGGTTTGAGGTATGGGATTCGGTGCTGTCTGAAGAAGCGGTTTTAGCCTATGAATACGGCTATGCCACCTCTGATCCGAAAACCTTAGTCATTTGGGAAGCACAATTCGGCGATTTCGCCAATGTGGCGCAAGTGGTTATCGACCAATTCATCAGCTCCGGTGAACAAAAATGGGGCAGAATGTGCGGTTTAACCATGTTGTTGCCACACGGCTACGAAGGACAAGGCCCTGAACACTCCTCTGCTCGCCTAGAACGCTATCTGCAACTGTGTGCCGAGCAAAACATTCAAGTTTGCGTGCCCTCGACACCGGCACAGGTTTACCATATGCTGCGCCGCCAGATGGTTCGCCCGATGCGTCGTCCACTGATTGCCTTAACCCCGAAATCACTACTGCGCCATCCGTTGGCAATTTCTGAAATGTCGGAACTGTTGGAAGGCACTTTCCAACCGGTGTTAGCAGAGTTTGATGATTTGGATCCGCAACAAGTGCAGCGTGTCGTACTCTGTTCCGGCAAAGTCTATTATGATTTGTTGGAAAAACGCCGTGCCAATCAACAAACCGATGTTGCCTTGATTCGTATCGAGCAGCTTTACCCGTATCCAAGTGATGATATGCAAACTGTCTTGGAGCCTTATCAACATGTTAAAGATTTCATCTGGTGTCAGGAAGAGCCGTTGAACCAAGGGGCATGGTATTGCAGTCAACATAATTTCCGAACCTCGCTGCCTGCCGGCGCAAGTTTGAATTATGTCGGACGCCCGGCTTCGGCTTCCCCGGCAACCGGATTTGCTTCGTTGCACAACGCACAGCAGAAAGCCTTGGTGGATGAAGCGTTGACTGTTGAATAAGCTTATTCAACCAAATATTTTAGATGCTTAATTGAACAATTGATTAAATATTGAAAGGAAATAAATATGAGCAGTATTGATATCTTAACCCCGGTTTTACCTGAATCAGTAGCAGACGCCACCGTCGCAACTTGGCATAAAAAAGTGGGCGATACGGTTGCCCGTGACGAAATTATTGTAGAAATTGAAACTGACAAAGTGGTGCTGGAAGTGCCCGCTTCAGAAGATGGCGTTGTTGAAGCGATCCTGCAAGAAGAGGGCGCAACAGTGATCAGCAGCCAGTTACTAGGTAAACTGTTGCCGGTTTCAGCCGCCGGCACAGTGACCAAAGATACGGTTAATACCGCTGAATCCACGCCGGCAGAACGCCAAAGTGCGGTATTGAGCACCGAACACAGCGACGCTGCCAACGACAATCTCAGCCCGTCGGTACGTCGTTTGCTAGCGGAAAACAATATTGACTCAAGCGACATCAAAGGATCCGGCGTTGGCGGGCGTATCACGCGTGAAGATGTTGATGCCCACCTTAGCAAACAAGCTTCCACCGTGCATAAAGAAGGCACCGACAGCTCGGTTGCGCTAGCAAACCGTAGTGATAAACGCGTGCCGATGACCCGTTTACGCAAACGAATTGCCGAGCGTTTATTAGACGCGAAAAACAATACCGCGATGTTGACTACCTTTAATGAAGTCGATATGTCGCCAATTATGCAGCTACGCAAAAATTACGGCGAAAAATTTGAGAAACGCAACAATGTGCGCTTAGGATTTATGTCATTCTACATCAAAGCTGTGGTTGAAGCACTGAAACGCTATCCGGAAGTCAATGCCTCGATTGACGGTGAAGATATTGTCTATCACAACTATTTCGACATCAGTATTGCAGTCTCCACGCCGCGTGGTTTGGTGACGCCAGTGCTGAAAAACTGCGATAAATTGTCGATGGGCGAAATCGAACAGCAAATCAAAGAACTGGCAGAAAAAGGACGTTACGGCAAGCTGACAGTGGAAGATTTGACGGGCGGCAACTTCACCATCACTAACGGCGGTGTGTTTGGCTCGTTGATGTCCACCCCGATTATCAATCCACCGCAAAGCGCAATTTTGGGTATGCATGCGATTAAAGATCGCCCGATTGCCCTCGACGGACAAGTGGTGATCCGCCCGATGATGTACCTTGCCCTGTCTTATGACCACCGTTTAATTGATGGTCGAGAATCCGTCGGCTTCTTGGTCACGATTAAAGAGTTGCTGGAAGACCCAACCCGTATTCTATTGGAAATTTAACCACTGGTAATAACAATATCTGGGCGGATAGCATCTGCCCTGTTAATAAACGGCGATTCTCCGCCACATTAACCCGATAATCCATCGTTGTGACAAGGACAAATAATGAATTTGCACGAATATCAAAGTAAACAAATCTTTGCTGATTACCGCATTCCCGTTCCAACCGGTTACGCCTGTCAAAATAGCCAGCAATTACTGGAAGCTGCCAAAAAATTAGGCGGTGATACTTGGGTTGCCAAATGCCAAGTTCATGCAGGCGGTCGCGGCAAAGCAGGTGGTGTAAAATTGGTAAAAAGTGAAGCCGAAATCAACGCATTCGCCGAACAGTGGTTTGGCAAACGCTTAGTAACTTTTCAAACCGATAAACACGGCCAACCGGTCAACACCATCTATCTTGAGCAGTGTTCTGCGATTAAAAAAGAGTTATATCTAAGTGCGGTTTTGGATCGCAGTTCGCAAACCGTTGTGGTCATGGCATCAACTGAAGGCGGTATGGATATTGAAGAAGTTGCTGAAAAAACTCCTGAGTTACTGCATAAAATCAGTCTAGATCCGCTGTTGGGCGGCATGCCGTTTCAAGGGCGTCAATTAGCATTTAAATTAGGCTTACAAGGCGATCAAATCAAACAATTCACCCACCTTTTCACCCAACTTGCCAAGCTGTTTGTTGAGAAAGACTTGGCTTTGGTTGAAGTCAATCCGTTGGTGATTTTGGAAAACGATCAACTGCTCTGTTTAGATGCCAAAATCGTCACTGACAGCAACGCCTCTTACCGCCATCCTGATTTGCAAGCAATGCAAGATGCAAGCCAAGAAGACCCGCGCGAAGCATTGGCAGAACAATGGCAATTGAATTATGTGGCATTGGACGGCAATATCGGCTGCATGGTCAATGGTGCCGGTTTGGCGATGGGAACCATGGATATTATCAAATTGCACGGCGGACAACCAGCGAACTTTTTAGATGTCGGCGGCGGTGCGACCAAAGAGCGGGTTGCCGAAGCATTTAAAATTATTTTGTCTGATAGTGCGGTAAAAGCGGTATTGGTGAATATTTTTGGCGGAATTGTACGTTGTGACTTAATCGCCAACGGCATTATTGATGCCGTCAATCAAGTCGGTGTGGCAATTCCGGTCGTAGTTCGCCTTGAAGGCAACAATGCGCCGCTAGGACGCGAAATTTTAGCCAACAGCGGTCTGAATATTATTGCCGCCAACAGTTTAACAGATGCCGCCAAACAAGTGGTTGCCGCAGCGGAGGGCAAATAAATGTCTATTTTAATTAATAAAAATACTAAAGTTATTTGTCAAGGATTCACCGGCGGACAAGGCACTTTCCACTCTGAACAAGCACTTGCCTACGGCACCCAATTGGTCGGCGGCACGTCTCCCGGCAAAGGCGGCACCACCCACTTAGGATTGCCTGTCTTTAATACTGTCGCTGAAGCAGTACAGGCAACCGGCGCCACTGCGAGTGTGATTTATGTGCCTGCTCCTGGCTGTAAAGATGCGATTTTGGAAGCGATTGATGCTGGAATTCAATTGATCGTCTGTATCACCGAAGGCATACCAACTCTGGATATGTTAGCCGTAAAACAAAAACTGAATCAGACCGGTGTACGCATGATCGGACCTAACTGCCCCGGTGTGATCACCCCAGATGAATGCAAAATCGGTATTATGCCGGGCAATATCCATAAAAAAGGCAAAGTTGGCATTGTGTCACGCTCCGGCACACTCACCTATGAAGCGGTAAAACAGACTACCGATTGCGGTTTAGGGCAATCAAGCTGTGTCGGCATCGGCGGCGACCCAATTCCGGGTTCCAGTTTTATCGATATTCTAGCGCTATTTGAGCAAGATCCGGCAACCGAAGCTATTGTGATGATTGGCGAAATTGGCGGATCTGCAGAAGAAGAAGCTGCCGCCTATATTAAAAAACATGTCAGCAAACCGGTAGTTTCTTATATTGCCGGTGTCACCGCCCCAAAAGGCAAGCGCATGGGACACGCCGGTGCGATCATCAGTGGCGGAAAAGGTACGGCTGATGAAAAATTTGCCGCGTTGGAAGCCGCAGGTGTCACCACCGTCCGCAGCTTAGCCGATATCGGCGAAGCCTTGCTAAAAGTGATCAAATAATTCAATTGCTTCAAAAAAGACCTGTTACAATTCAATGTAACAGGTCTTTTTTATCCGCCATCACAAGATGCGTTGATCTTTGGAGCCCGCAATGACATCCGTACCACAAAATAAAACCGAATTGTTAGCTGCAATTCAACAGGCTTTCGACAAGATCCTGCAAGAATACCGCACTTTCGACCTTGAATGTGCCCGGCAACTTGGTGTTGAAGGCAGTAGTAAAGGCACAAAGATTAGTGTTGCCGACACCCTTGCCTACCTGATTGGTTGGCAAAATTTAGTTTTAAAATGGTACTGTAAAAAACAACGAGATGAACCGATTGACTTTCCCGAAAGCGGTTATAAATGGAATGAATTGGGTAAACTGGCAAACAAATTTTATCAACAATATCAGAATTGGGATTATAACGATTTACTGCAAGAGTTTATTACGACCAGCAAAGCGCTGATCGATCTCGTTGAATCACTAGACAATCAGCAGCTCTATGGGGAAAGTTGGTACAAGCAATGGACTCTTGGCAGGATGATACAGTTTAACAGTTCATCGCCGATGAAAAATATGCGCAATAAAATCCGGAAGTTTAAACGACAAAGTGCGGTTTAACCGCACTTTGCATGAATATGATGTCTATTCTAGCGCAAACTAAACTTACGCCTTAAGGTTCGCAGCAATAAAAAGACCCAAGGCCATAATACGCCACTGAAAACTGCGCCCAGCAGCTCTTGTGCGCTAAAATCGGCACTGTGCATAAACAGTTCGATTAAGAAAATACTAATATGAATAACCACCACGGCTATCACAACCAACATACTTTGCAACCATAGCGATAGATTACGTAATATCAAATGGTTAGAGGCTATCAGATAAGCAAAAATCGATAATATCAGGGCATGTACGCCGAGGATCGAACCTAAACTGAGATCCCAAATCAACCCAACCACAAACGCATATCCAATACTGATTTTATTCGGAATCGCCAACACCCAATACAATAGCACCAACACTAACCAAGAGGGGCGCAAACCTTGAAATTCAGCTGACCATGGTGTAATTTCCATTACCAGTGCAACCAAAAAAGTACACACCACCATTAACAGTTGCAAAATCCAATTGCCTTTCATTACTGAGCGCCCTCTGTCAATGCATCTTGTTGCTGTTGATTGGCATCTGCCGGTGCCAACTCTTCGTTTGCTGCGGGTTCTTGCGACGAATTCCCATCAATTTGCTCTTTGACAGTTTTATTATTGTCCGGTGCCAGCAGTTCATCTTGTCGAGTTGATAGCCGTTGACGCACCGTATTGCGCACATCTTCCGGCGAAAGCGATTGTGGTCGGTGCAATTCATCATTCACCGGCCACAGCAGCAGCAAATAGCGCAAGCGCTCCAACGATGCCAGCGGTTTGGCTGAAATCACCGCAAAATAGTTCTGTTTATCGGTTGAGACTGAATCGACAATAGCAACCGGATAACCTTCCGGAAAGCGCCCGCCCAAGCCTGATGTCACCAGTAGATCACCTTTCACAATATCAACCGAATGTGGTACATTGTCCAGTTGCAACTCATCGCCACGTCCGGTTCCGCTGGCAATCAAACGCACATCGTTACGCAGCACCTGCAACGGAATCGAATGCGTAACATCGGTAATCAACAACACTCGACTAGTGGTTGCGCCCACGGAGGTGACTTGCCCCACCACACCTTTTTCATCAATCACCGGCTGTCCGACAAACACACCGTCACGGCTACCTTGGTTGATCACCACTTGCTGGCGATAAATATCTGACTCTGTGGTCAATACTTCGGCAATTTTCTTATATTCATCATAGCGTAGCGGCGAATTGAGCAGCAAACGTAAGCGTTGATTTTCGACTTTGAGTTGATCCAGCAGTAACAGATCGGCATTCTTTTCCCTTAGCTGCTCTTTCAGCACTCGGTTTTCGATTTGTAGTTTAGAGGTGTCGGCAAGGTTATCAGATACGCCATCCAGCACTGAACGGGGAATATTGGCAAAATAAAACAGACCGCTGATAGAGGTTTCCATCAGGCTACGCACCTGAATCATACCACTGCTGCGGCCATCACTGATCATCAATAAAATCGATGCAACAATCGCCAGAATAAGACGAATTCCTAAAGGGGGAGCTTTAGAAAAAATAGGTTTCATTGCGCTTTACTCTAAAAAGTGGCGGTTTTAATAGGCTTAAAACCGCACTTGTGAAAAAAAGAGTGTTTCAACGATTAGTCATCGCTGAAAATATCGCCACCGTGCATATCGATCATATCTAACGCTTCACCACCGCCTCGTGCCACACAAGTCAACGGATCTTCAGCAACAATAACCGGCACACCGGACTCTTTCGACAACAGTCTGTCGATATTCGGCATCAAAGCACCACCGCCGGTTAACACCATGCCACGTTCAAAAATATCTGCCGCCAATTCCGGTGGGCAGGACTCAAGTGCGGTACGAACCGCTGTCACAATGCCGCTTAGCGGTTGTTGAATCGCTTCCAACACATCGCGTGAAGTCAGTTTAAAGCTGCGTGGCGCACCTTCAGCCAGGTTATGTCCATGAACTTCAATCTCTTTGATTTCATCATCTTCATCGATATATGCAGTACCGATTTCTTGCTTAATCCGTTCTGCCGTTGCCTCACCGATTGAAGAGCCAAATGTGCGACGAACATAGGCAATAATTGCCTCATCAAACCGATCGCCGCCGATACGTACCGAAGACGAATACACCACACCGTTCAACGAGATCACCGCCACTTCAGTCGTACCACCACCAATATCGATTACCATCGAACCGGTTGCAGTAGACACCGGCAATTTAGCGCCAATTGCCGCTGCCATCGGCTCTTCGATCAAATAAACTTCACGCGCACCGGCACCGATTGCCGATTCTTTAATCGCACGGCGCTCAACTTGAGTTGCACCAGCAGGCACACAAACTAAAACGCGCGGGCTAGGACGCATAAAATTGTTACGATGAACTTGCTTGATAAAATATTGCAACATTTTTTCAGTGACGAAAAAATCAGCAATCACGCCGTCTTTCATCGGACGAATCGCAGCGATACTTTTTGGCGTGCGTCCCAACATCATCTTGGCTTCACGCCCGACTGCCGCAATACTTTTCAGTGAGCCGGCACGATCTTGACGAATCGCCACCACTGAAGGTTCATCCAGAACGATCCCTTGCCCTTTAACATAAATAAGTGTGTTAGCCGTGCCGAGATCGATAGAAAGGTCGTTAGAAAACAGACCACGAATTTTTTTAAACATAATAATTCCGATGTAAGATAAAGAGGGTTGAGCCGAGAACGGCGAAAAAATTGTGCTAAATGTACCAAAAAACCACTAATTCCACAACTTGAAATCACAATATTGCCGATAGCGTACATGTTGGCAGCAGCAATCTTTCTGACGCCTATAACAGCATAAAAAAATGGCGGTCAAGCGACAGCCATTTTTTGAACAATTCAGAACCGCACTTCTGCATTTTATCTAATTGTTTTATTTACTAATCAATCCCAAAAACTCTTTGCGGGTTTCACGATCTTCTAAGAATACGCCACCAAACGCTGATGTGACGGTGTAACTATTAGTATCCTTAATACCGCGGCATTTGACACAAAAATGGGTCGCTTTAACATAAACTGCCACATCATCTGTTTGCAAAATTGCCTGAAGTGCGGTCAACACCTGCTCGGTTAAGCGTTCTTGCACTTGGGGGCGTTGCGCCAAAAAAGAGACCACTCGATTGATTTTAGACAAGCCGATCACCCAGTCTTTCGGGTAATACGCCACCGAAACTTGCCCGTCGATGGTAACAAAATGGTGTTCGCAGGTGCTGGTCAGCGTGATGTCGTTCACCAACACCATTTCACTGACTTTCATACGGTTACGAATCGTGGTGATTTTAGGAAAATTGGCATAATCCATGCCAGTGAAGATTTCATCGAGATACATTTTAGCCATTCTACCCGGCGTTTCTTCAATACTGTCATCGCTCAAATCCAAGCCGATCAGTTGAATCACTTCACGCATATGACTCTCAATTTGTTTGCGACGTTCATTTAAACTTAAGGCGACGCTTTTCATCGGGGTTTCGATGCCTTTTGCTATCAAGGCATCACGCACTCTGGCGGCTTCAGCAGAAATGTTGCTCATTTATTACTCCAGTTAAAATCAAGTTTGTTATTCTAGCAAAGTTAACTTAATAGGCAAATGCAAGAATGTGGAATTTAAGCTAAAATAACCCAAATATCGGAATTATAAAACTATTAAAGAAATAGAGGATTAAAATGAATAACTTGCTCTCGTTAGATCAAGCCTTACAACAAATGTTGAATGCTCTCCCTGCACCAGACGCCGGCCAAACTGAAATATTGACGCTGATGGCAGCACAAAACCGCATTTGTGCCGAAGATATCTGTTCGCCGATTAATGTACCGAGTTTTGACAATTCCGCCATGGATGGTTATGCGGTACGAATCGCAGATTTAGCAGATGGGCAACCATTACCGATTGCCGGAAAAAGTTTTGCCGGAACACCGTTTAACGCCGATTTACCAGCCAAAAGTGCGGTCAGAATCATGACCGGTGCCATGATTCCGCTCGGTTGTGACGCGGTGATTATGCAGGAACAGGCTGAAATTGATGCCGACGGCAAAGTGCGGTTTAACGCAGATGTCAAAGCTGCAATCAAAACCGGACAAAATATCCGTCGGGAGGGTGAAGATGTTAAACGTGGCGAAGTGGTTTTGCAACAAGGGGCGAAATTGACCGCAGTTTCGCTGCCGTTGCTGGCTTCACTTGGTATCGAACAACTTCGGGTATTTAAACGAGTCAAAGTGGCGCTGATCTCTACCGGTGATGAATTAATCAGCGTCGGTAAACCGCTCAAGGCTGGGCAAATTTATGATACCAATCGATTTGCAGTGCAATTAATGCTGCAAAAATGGGGCTGTGAAATTTTAGACTACGGTATTTTACCTGACGATGAAGCGTTATTTGAACAAAAGTTCAACCAGGCGCAGCAACAAGCGGATTTGGTGATCACCAGCGGCGGCGTTTCAGTTGGTGAAGCCGATTTTACCAAAACCGTGCTGGAAAAACTGGGACAAGTCAACTTCTGGAAATTAGCGATAAAACCGGGCAAACCATTTGCGTTCGGTAAATTAGAAAACGCTTGGTTCTGCGGACTGCCCGGCAATCCGGTTTCTGCGCTAGTGACGTTTTACCAATTGGTTCAGCCGGTTCTTGCCCGTTTAAGCGGTTTCAGCCAGTGGCAAAAGCCGATTCAACTGCAAGCCATCAGCAGCGCACCGTTAAAAAAAGCGGTCGGGCGTTTGGATTTTCAGCGCGGATTTTACCATGTCAATGATGATGGACAAATTGAAGTACGCGCTGTTGGTTTTCAAGGCTCACATTTGTTCAGTGCGTTTGTCGCCAGCAACTGTTTTATCGTTTTAGAACGCGAACGTGGCAATGTAGCAATCGGCGAACACGTGATCATTGAACCTTTTGACACCACATTAAACTAAAAGGCGATGAAGCATGAGCGAGCTAAGCTATCAGGAAACGCTGCGTTATAACCGCCAAATCATCTTAAAAGCCGTTGATTTTGACGGGCAAGAAACACTGAAAGACAGCAGAATGCTGATTGTCGGTTTAGGTGGTTTGGGTTGTGCGGCAGCACAATACCTGGCAACGGCAGGGGTTGGGCATTTGACGCTGCTGGATTTTGATATTGTGTCGCTGTCGAATCTGCAACGCCAAGTGCTGCATAACGACAGCCGCTTGGAGATGCCCAAAGTGCGGTCGGCACAGCTGGCATTGCAGCAACTCAACCCACATATTGAGATTCAAACCATTGATAAACAATTGAGCGAAGCTGAATTAAGTGACGTTGTCACTCAGTTTGATGTTGTTTTGGATTGTACTGACAATGTAGATATCCGTAATAGTCTAGATCGCTGTTGTGAACAGCATAAAATTCCGTTGGTCTCTGGCGCAGCCATCCGTTTTGAAGGGCAGGTTTCAGTGTTCAGTTATCAACCGAACACGCCAACTTACCGCACGTTGAGCCGATTATTTGGCGACAGTACACTCAGCTGCGTCGAAGCCGGAATTATGGCGCCTGTCGTCGGTATTGTCGGTTCGATTCAGGCGCTAGAAGCGATCAAAGTGCGGTTAAATATCGGTAAAAACCTGTGTGGACGCTTGTTGCTGATCGATGGCTTAACCATGTCGGTACGAGAGCTGAAATTGCCGGCTTAATTGGCGATGCTTCCACACCAACGCTGAAATAAATCCTGCGGCAGCTCAATTTCAAACTGGTCGAGCAGTCGATTAATACTTTGATTAATAATGTCATCGATGGTTTTCGGCTGGTGGTAGAACGCAGGCATCAGCGGCGTAATCTGGGCGCCGATTTCTGCGGCTTGGCTCAACAAACGCAAATGCCCCAAATGTAGCGGCGTTTCACGCACGCATAGATGCAGCGGCTTGCGCTCTTTTAAACACACATCGGCAGCACGGCTGATCAAATCATCACTGTAACAGTGGGCAATTGCCGATAAGGTTTTGATCGAACAGGGCACGATAACCATGCCCAAAGTGCGGTATGAGCCGGAGGAAATCGCCGCGCCAATATCACGAATATCATAGTTCACGCTAGCGAGTTGCCGCACTTGCTGCACGCTATACTCGGTTTCCATCGCAATGGTTTGTCGCGCCGCATTGCTGATAATCAGATGGGTTTCAATTTCGCTTTGCTGCAACACTTCCAGCAGCCGAATCGCATAAATCGCCCCCGATGCGCCGCTGATAGCAACAATCAAGCGCGATTTTTTTTCGTTCTGCTTACTGTTCACATTACGGCTTAGATTGTTATCGTTCATTGTGTATTTCAAGGTTGGTCGCATCTTTTGCCTGCTGCTGTTTGGCGCTATCATTACGAGCAAAGGCAATATTGTCCAGGTACGCTTTAGACACATCGCCGGTAATATACTCACCGGTAAACACCGACGCATCAAAATGCTGAATCGATGGATTTTCTTGCTGCACCGATTCAATCAAATCTTGTAAGTCTTGGAAAATTAAACGATCAACCCCTATCAGCTCGGCAATCTGTTCGACGCTACGATTATAAGCGATCAGCTCGCTTGCAGCAGGCATATCAATGCCATACACATTTGGGTAGCGAATTTCCGGTGCCGCTGACGCAAAATAGACTTTTTTGGCACCGGCATGACGTGCCATTTCAACAATTTGTTCTGAAGTCGTGCCGCGCACAATTGAATCGTCCACCAATAGCACATTTTTGCCTTTAAATTCAGAAGAAATGGTATTTAATTTGCGGCGCACGGAATTTCTGCGCTGCTCTTGCCCCGGCATAATAAACGTTCGCCCGACATAACGGTTCTTAACATAACCTTGACGATACGGCACGTCCAATTCCCGAGCAATTCGCAATGCAATATCGGTTGACGTTTCCGGAATCGGAATCACCACATCAATCTCCAATCCTTGCCACTCTTTAGCGATTTTCTTGCCTAAACGTTCCCCCATATGCACTCGGGCAGCGTACACCGACACACCATCAATACAGGAGTCTGGACGGGCAAAATACACATATTCGAAAATACACGGACACAAATCCGGACTGGCCGCACACTGTTCAGAATAAAACTGACCGTCGAAAGTGACATAAATCGCTTCGCCCGGTTTAACATCGCGCACAAATTCAAAACCAATCGCATCTAACGCTACGCTTTCTGATGCAAAAGCATACTCTGTTATCCCGTTATCTAAACTCCGTTTGCCCAACACCAGTGGGCGAATGCCATAAGGATCACGAAAGGCAACCATGCCAAAACCGATAATCATCGCCACACAGGCATACGCACCACGAATATCTGCATGGGTTTTGCGAATAGCGTTGAAAATGTCCTCCGCTTGCAAATCCAGACTGGCGCTGTAATCTAAATGATAGGCAAGAATATTCAGCAGGGCTTCAGAATCGGAATTAGTATTAACATGGCGGCGGGCTAAGGTGAACAATGTCTGTTTTAGTTCATCGGAGTTGGTGAGGTTGCCATTGTGTACCAATGTCAGCCCGTAGGGTGAATTGACATAAAACGGCTGCGCTTCCGAAACGCTGGAACTGCCGGCAGTCGGGTAACGAACATGCCCGATTCCGGCATTGCCCTGCAACCGCAGCATATGGATTTGTTGAAAAATATCACTCACCAAACCATTGGCTTTACGTAATCGAAAGCGATTTTCATCGTCTACAGTGACAATCCCAGCAGCATCTTGTCCACGATGTTGCAACACGGTCAGTCCGTCGTAAATAGCCTGATTAACTGGTGTTTGCCCAATAATGCCAATAATTCCACACATGTTTTGTTTGTCCTTTTCAGTTCGTCCCAAGGGATCCGTTAACGGTTAAAGTTAGGGGTCAAAAATGAAGAATTTTGTTGCAATTGTTGGAAGAACCACTCTACCACAAAGCCAAAGTGCGGTATTAATTTTGAACTTTTCCACAGTTCAGATTGCCCAAAACTGGTAAAAGTATCCGCACAAAACAGTAACGCAGCAACAATTAATACGCCGCGCAGTACGCCAAAACAAGCACCCAGCACCCTATCGGTGCCGCTGAGTCCGGTTTTATCCACCAATTGACCGATAATATAATTAATAATTGCGCCAACAATCAAACTACAGATAAACAGAATGGTAACGGCAACGCCAATACGAATATTTTCAGATTCTATCTGGGTCAACATACTGGCAAGATAGGGATAAAAACGGCTGGCAACGATGAACGCAACCACCCAGCTGGCAAGCGACATCACCTCTCTCACAAAACCACGCAATAAACTGACGATTAAAGAGAAAACAATAATGCCGATAATGATGTAATCAATCATGTAACAACTCTTGGGAAATAAAAGAAATTAGCCATTCATTATGGTCAAGACGGATTATTGTACAAAAAAAGACAAGCTTTGCGTAGCAAAATTTTACATGCAGCAAAAAGGCGGGAAAATCCCGCCTGTTACTTAAAAATGGGTGGTTAAGCCACACCTAAGCTGCAACCATCACCATTGCCGGACGAATAACTCTTCCGTTTAACAAGTAACCTTTTTGTAGCACTTGTGTAATCTGATTCGTGGTAAACCCTTCACTCGGCTGCATCGAAATTGCTTGGTGCAACTCTGGATTAAACGTTTCACCCACTGCACCGACAGCTTCAATGCCGAATTTATTCACCGTCGATAATAACGATTTGTAGGTTAGTTCAACACCGTCAAAAATGGCTTTACCCGCATCGTCACCGATGGTTTGGGTGTTTAAGTCAAGCGCACGTTCTAAATTATCAATCACTTCCAAGAGTTCTTTAGCAAATTTCTCCAAGGCGAAATTATGTGCTTTTTCAACATCTTGCTCTGCACGGCGACGGATATTTTCTATCTCGGCACGGCTACGCAGTTGGACATCTTGCACTCGTTTATCGCTCTGTTCCAGTTGCTCCTCCAGCTCCTGAACCCGTGCAATCGCCTCTTCTAACGGATCACCCGTCACTTCCGGTAATTGTTCCTCTGCTTTCGCAGCGTCTTCGATGGTCGTTTCTAGATCTTTTTCTTCGGCTAACTCAGACATTTTTTTCTCCATACAGACTGAAATAAATCAAATTTACTTATTCTACCGAAAAAACCGCACTTTAGCTCAATTTTATCCGGTGAATAGTGCTTTCAATTGTAACTCTTTTTGTTAATATAGGGTTTAAAATGACGATTTCAAGCACTATCTGACTTTTATGTCTGTTACTGTTTTTTACGAGCAAAATAAATGCACAATTCTTTTTCTTCAAGCGCCAATGCACCCCAACAAGGCAAGCGTAACTTTCATACCATCGGCTTGGTCGGACGACCGAGAAACGATAATGCGCTGCAAATGCACAAAAACATCTACCAATGGTTAAGTGAACGGCACTACCAAGTGTTGGTGGAAAAAGATATCGGCAAAGATCTCTCGATTCCTGAGGAACATATTGCCCCGATTGAACAAATTGGTGAAAAAGCAGATTTGGCGATTGTAATCGGGGGTGACGGCAATATGCTAGGTACTGCACGGATTTTGGCACGCTACGACATCGCTGTCATCGGTATTAATCGTGGACATTTGGGATTTTTAACCGATATTGATCCGAAACATGCCTATTCGCAACTACACTCTTGTTTGGAAGAAGGCGAGTATTTTATCGAAGAGCGGTTTCTGCTGGAAGCGATGGTCGAACGTGATAATGAGTTGATTAATCTGAATAATGCCGTCAATGAGGTGGTGATTCATCCGGCAAAAATCGCGCATATGATCGATTTTCAAGTGTATATTGATGACAAATTTGCGTTCTCGCAACGTTCCGACGGTTTGATCATTTCAACGCCGACCGGCTCAACCGCTTATTCGTTGTCTGCCGGCGGACCGATTTTGACCCCACAGCTCAACGCCATCGCCTTAGTGCCGATGTTTCCACACACCCTCTCTTCGCGCCCGTTAGTGATCGACGGCAACAGTGTGATTTCGCTGCGCTTTGCCCAATATACAGTGCGTCAGCTGGAAATCAGCTGTGACAGCCAAGTGGCGCACGCCTTTTCACCGGACGACAAAATCATCGTGCGTAAAAGCCAAGATACGCTACGGTTGCTACATTTGAACGACTACAACTATTTTAATGTGCTGAGTGCCAAATTAGGTTGGCTACAAAAACTGTTTTAATCTTTTGCAAGGCATTCAATGCAAAAGTGCGGTTGCCTGACGCCACCGCACTTGCTGTTACTGATTTTATTGCTAAGCGATTACCTAACCAATCACATGTGGCAAATAGCCTTTATCCACCAAAAATGGAATTGCAATAATCAATATACCCAATAATAAGGCAAACAGCAGCGACGGATTGCCACCCCATACCCGATACGCTAAGTTAGGTGACTGGCGTCGTGCTTTCCAAGCCAAACCGACCGGCAACACCAGTCCGTAAAAAGCAAACATCACCCCGGCACCGTTGAGTGCCATAATAAAACCTTCAGGATAGAACAGCGCAAACACCAGTGGCGGCAAGAATGTTAATAAACCCAATGAAGCGCGATTTGAGCGTACTTTGACTCGATTAAGCAGATCTTTTAAACAGTCAAACAGACTCAATGCCACCCCTAAAAATGAGGTAATCAACGCCAACGATGAGAATACTCGAATCGCTTCACTCAACACCGTGCTACCGGTGATTTCACGCGTTGCATTCACCAAGCCGTTTAAGGTGGGATCTTGCTGTAAAATCTGCAAAAATTGGCTTTGGCTCAATACGCCGTGAGTGGAAAGCTGCCACAATAAATACGCAAACAGTGGAATACCGGTGCCCACTAATATAGCAATTCTCAGCCGTCTGATATCCCCCTCCAGATATTTCACAATGCTTGGGATCACCACATGGAAGCCAAAAGAGGTGAAAAACACCGGGGCGGCTGATAACATCAGCGCATTGTTAATCGGCATTGCCATTAAATTGTCCATCGAAACACGCGGTAACATCATTAATAGCACAAACAGAAAAACAGCGATTTTACTGAAAAAGAACAAACGATTGACCGCATCAACACTCGATGTGCCGATAATAATGAAGATGCCCAATACTACGGTAAACAAAATAATACTGAGCTTGCCGGTATCATATCCCAATCCTGCCGACAACAAACCGTTGATCAGCGAACCGCCACCAGTAACATAGGCAGACAAAATCGCATACATAAAAATCAGCAGCGATAAAGTTGAGATAATTCGTCCGAAAGCGCCGAAGTATTGTTCTGCCAATGTTGCTAAACCGTCATCGATCCGAGCCGTTTGATAAACTTCAATGAATAGCAACGCACTATAAGAAAGCAGTAGCCACAGGATCAACAACAAAATGATAGTAAAGCTGAAGCCCATACCGGCGGAGGTGATCGGCATCGCCAACATACCGGCACCGATGGTAGTTCCTGCGACCAATAATGTGCCGCCTAAGGTTTTGTTTTTCACGCGATTTTCTCAAATTTCAGACTTATTGAATAAAAAAAGTGCCCATATGGATGGGCACTACTCGGAAAGCAAATATATGGCTATTGAGATAGCACTCGTTATTGTGCGGCGTAAGATACTCGAAAGACCGTAAAAGCGCAAGCATTGCAATAATTAAATCTTAATTTTGTGATTTCGAGCAAGATTTTGTTGTAACAGTGAAGATTATCTAACAAAAAATCTGCTATTTTTGATTATATTCCAGTTTCATGTGTTCGAAACCGCACTTTTATGCTAATGCTGACAAATGGCATTCATCACGGTTGTTTTCGGATAAAACAGCGCCGATCATGCAGCACACACTTACTGAAGCAATATTTTTTGCGTTAGCGCAAATATTATTAAAAATCCGCTTGAAATAAAATCCGATCAGCTCATAATTAGTCGCACAACCATGATAAAAATTCTCATTTTTACTCGCGTTAATAATATGTTAAAAAAACTCAACTCTTTATTACTGACCATCCTTCTATCGCTTGCGTTCAACGTAGTAGCAGAGCCTGCTGCAGACAACCGCTATCAAGGCTATATCCAAGATATTGAACAGCGTTTGGACAACACGTTGTCGCTATACCAACAAGGCGAGCAAAATCAAGCCAAAAGTGCGGTGCAAATGGCGTATTTCGAGGTGTTTGAAAATCTGGAAGGACCGATTCGGATCAATATTTCAGCGCAAAAAAGCTATCAATTGGAAGCGACTTTTGGCGAAATACGCAAAATGATCACCGAGAATCAGCCCGAATCGGTGATCGCTGGCAAAATTAACTGGCTGAAAAATGAATTGAATCAACTAGAATCTGTGCTGAACGACGGACATCAACTGGCTGCCGAAGCACAACACAGTACCTACCAAAACAGTGATATTGCAGCATATTGGCAGCAAAGTTTCCAAATTATCGACGATCGGTTGGCTGAAGCCATCACCGCTTATCAAAATGGGGATTTAGATGCTGCCAAAAAATCGGTGCAACAGGCACAGTATGAGGGCTACAAAAACTCTGAAATGGAAATGGCGATTCGCCAAAACCGCTCTTCCAGCCAATCCTCTGCCCTCAACCAACAATTCTACGATTTAATCAAAGCGACACAGCAAGCCGATAATCTGACCCAGTTAGGCTATTTAAGCACTCAATTGTTGCAAGACATTGAAGAACAACTGCCGAATCTGCCGATCACCAAACAAGCACAACAGCTGCAAGCAATCGCCAGCGAACAACCACAAACGAACAATTCACAAAATTGGCAACAGATTGCCACCGACGTGAATCACGGCATTCAGCAAGCGCTTCAGCTCTATCAACAGGGCAAACGCGACGATGCCATCATTGCGGTGCAGGACACTTATTTTGATGTGTTCGAAAGTTCCGGCATGGAAAGCAGCGTCGGCTCGCGCGACAGCCAGCTGAAAACCACGCTGGAAGGGTTTTTCACGCGTTTGGTAGGGCAAATGAAAGCGCAACAACCACTCGAAAACCTGCAACAACAAGCCAATGGTTTATCGCAACAGTTGCAAAGTGCGGTCGGGCTGTTGCAACAAACAAATGACAACGCATGGTCCATTTTTGTGTATAGCCTGTTGATTATGCTGCGTGAGGGCTTGGAAGCGTTGCTGATTGTGGCGGCCATTGTGGCGTATCTGGTGAAAAACCAGCATCAAGACAAACTGCCGGTGATTCGTCAATCGGTGATTATCGCCCTGATTGCCAGTGTGATTACCGCCTTTATTTTCCAACTGCTGTTTGAAAACTCTGGCGCTAACCGTGAATTACTGGAAGGGATCACCATGATTTTTGCCGTGATCATGCTGTTTATGATGAGCTATTGGCTGCTGTCAAAGGTGGAAGCGCAAAATTGGAAACGCTATCTGGAAGGCAAGCTGTCAACTTCTTTAACCACCGGCTCACTCATCGGGCTGTGGCTGACCAGCTTTTTGGCGGTTTATCGCGAAGGGGCGGAAACCGTATTGTTTTACTACGCATTAGTGGGAGATATTCAATCTGCCGACGGTTATTTATATCTGTTAGGCGGAATTATCGTTGGCGTAGTATTGTTGTTAATTGTCTATTTTATTATGCGTTTTACCGTTGTAAAACTGCCGCTAAAACCGTTTTTTATGTTAACCGGCAGTTTTATGTATTTGATGGCATTTGTGTTTGCCGGCAAAAGCGTATTGGAGCTAATCGAAGGAAAACTGATACAGCCCACTCTGCTGTCCGGTTTTCCTGAAATCGCCTGGCTTGGAATTTATCCTTATCTAGAAACCTTGATTCCACAAGCCGTGTTAATCTTAGCCGCTATCTTCGCCCTGTTTTATATGAAGAGCGCCGCTAAAAAACAAGCGTTAACTGATATTTCACACTAAACTTTTTAGAGGTATTTTATGAATTTCAAGAAAACATTCATCGCTGCTACTCTGTTAGCCGGTATCTTCTCAGCTTCCTCTGCGCTGGCATTTAAAGAGTATCCGGCAGGAGAACCGATTACCATGAACGAAATGGAGATTGCAGCAGTCTATTTGCAGCCGATAGACATGGAACCACGTGGCATGGGCTTGCCTGCTGCCAAATCCGATATTCACTTGGAAGCGGATATTCATGCGATTGAAGGCAATAAAAATGGCTTCGGCGCTGGCGAATGGATGCCGTATTTGACCATTAATTATACGTTGGAAAATCTGGATACCGGCGAAAAACAACAAGGCACGTTCATGCCAATGGTTGCCGGCGATGGTCCACACTACGGAGCGAATATCAAAATGATGGGCGTTGGCAACTATAAAGTCACTTATCATATTGAGCCACCATCAAAAGCCGGATTACATCGCCACACCGATAGCGAAACTGGCGTTGGTCGTTGGTGGAAACCGTTTGATGCCGCTTTTGAATTTAAATATACCGGTTTGAATTAAGCATAACCGCACTTTGCCGCATCGCTACTCGACGTGGCATATTTTTGTTTTTAAACCCGTTTGATGGCTCAAGCTCAAGCGGGTTTAAAAATATCAATAAGGTTGTTGGAATGAGCTATTTTTTTACATCTGTTTTGCAATTACTGCTGCCGTTTAGCCTGCTGAGCGGACTACTGTGGGCAAGTCAACTGTGGCCGGCACAGCGCAATATTCCGGATAAAGCCTTGCACTGGCTTTCGTTGACCGCACTTTGTGTCGGTTTTCTGCTATGGCAGCTACTCCCCCCCAACCAAAGCCTCAAGTTGGTATTATCACTGTTCTACGCCGCTGCGTTGTTGTTTAGCCTGATCGCCGCAGCACTCAATCACCGAGCTCTGCTGTACTTGGCTCAAATCGGATTATTACTATTTTGTGGTATTTTTTGGGCGCAAAATCCGAATCTCAGTGCCATCACCACCACTGAAATCATCAACACCGATTTTATTTTAAACCTGTTTACCATCGCAACCGCACTTCTGCTTTGCCTGCTCGCCGCAAACTGGATTGCCACTCTGTTGTCACAAAGCCAAAATACACTATACTATTTGCGTATGTTGACTATCGTGTTACTGATCCTTTGGTTACTGCTGCCGCTGAGTGGGCAAATTTTACTATCGCTGATCAAATTGCAACTGGTAGATTTGGATAAAGGGTTGCTGAGCTTTGTCGCTAAAACCCTGAATTTAACGTTATATAATAACTATTTAATCGCAATCATCATTTTGGGGATAACCCTGCTGTTTTGGATTAAAGTGCAAACCCCGCGCCAACGCGTGGTTAAACAACAGCACGACTTAATCGAGAAACGTCAAAAAACCGCACTTTCTCGCCAAGCAAGACGGATTACACTGTCCGGTTTAATCTTGGCATTAATCGTTATTAGCGCGCAATGCTATTGGGATAACATTGCTTCACAACCGCCACGCCTCTCAGAAGCCACTCCGGTGACATTGTCAGACAATGATCAGATTCACATCGATATCAAGCAGGTCAGCGACGGCAAATTACACCGCTTCGTCTGGATTTCGGATGAAGGCAAAGCCGTACGTTTCTTTATCATTAACCGCTTGAGTGATCGGCTCAGTTTGGGTGTGGTATTCGATGCCTGCTTGCTGTGCGGCGACCAAGGCTATGTGATGCAAGGCAACCAAGTGGTTTGCGTGGCGTGCGGCGTGCATATGTTTATTCCGTCGATCGGCAAGCCTGGCGGCTGCAATCCGGTGCCGATTAATGGTTGGCAACAAACCGAAACTCAGGTGATTATCGACAAAAAAAGTTTGGAAGAGGGCTTAAATTACTTTTCAACCATCGTCAAATTGGACGTAATTGATCCGGTAGATGGCACTAAACTGATCAATACCGAAGCCAAGTTCAAATACAGTTATGCTGGCAAAAGCTACTTTTTTGCTTCGCAGCAGAACCTGAATCAGTTCCGTGACAGCCCCGAACGTTATTTAACCGAACACAACCAAAGCAAATCGACGGAGGAATAGCCATGCTGCTGCGTATGTTGCTGCAATCTTGGAAACACGGACTGCGTCGCAAATTCTTAGCGATTTTTACCATTTTTCTGGCAGCAGGGTTGGTCTCTGCACTGTTAGCGGTGTCGATTGATATTGGCGATAAAATGGCAAAAGAGCTGAAATCCTACGGCGCCAATATTTTGATCGAGCCTGCTGCTCAAGCGGCACTGCCGCAAGTGGATCAAGAACGGGAAAATCTGTTGCTAGGACAAGATTTTTTAGATGAAAAAGAACTGCCGAATATTAAAGACATCTTTTGGGGCAACAATATTGTCGGTTTTGCACCACAATTGAATGCCCCTTTTGAGCTGATCAGCCATAACGGGCAAACGGCGCAGCAGGATATTAGCGTGTTAGGCACGTTTTTTGATTATCCAATCGGCATTCCGGACGACCCTGACTACCACACCGGACAAAAAATCATCAGTCCATACTGGCAAGTAGAAGGTAAATGGGCTGATGACAGTGATAAAAGTGCGGTCAATACACCCACTCAAGCCTTAGTCGGTCGCCAACTTGCCGCCAATGCCAACATTCATATTGGTGATCGGTTGCAATTAATACCGTTCACCGATAAACCGACCGCACTTTTAAACGTGGTAGTCAGTGGCATCTTATCTAGCGGCGGCAATGAAGAAAATCAATTGATTGTGCCATTGCAAGCGGTGCAAAACAGCTTGAATCTGCATGGCAAAGTGCAGTCGGTAAGAGTTTCAGCATTAACCGTGCCGGAAAATGATTTGTCGCGTAAAGCACGCGAAAATCTGGAAGCATTGGATGCGGAAGAGTATGACCGTTGGTACTGCACCGCTTATGTCTCCTCGATTGCTCATCAACTGGAAGAAGCGGTTTCTGGTGCTGTCGTTCGCCCGATTTGGCAAGTGGCAGCCTCCGAAGGCGTGGTGATTGAAAAAATTCAATTACTGTTGGCGGTGGTGACATTGGCTGCACTGCTGGCTTCAGCCATGGGCATTGCCTCGTTGATGACCAGTAATATTATTGAACGCAGCAAAGAGATTGGGCTGATGAAAGCATTGGGGGCAGATCAAACTGAAATTAATCTGCTGTTTTACAGCGAAGCGACTCTCAGCGCTATTCTCGGTGGACTACTTGGTTGCTTGGCAGGTTGGGGGCTGGCGGGTGTCATCGGCGATGCACTGTTCGGGCAACCGCTGTCGTTTGCTTGGATTGTGGTGCCATGCGTACTATTTTTGTCGGTGTTGATCGCACTCATCGGCACATGGTTTCCAGCACACCGCATCGCTAAACTCTATCCGATAGAGGTGCTGTATGGGCGCTAACATGTTTTGGCAATTAGTGTTGCGTGCGCTGCGATTACGCTTGCAACGGGTTGCAATTATCTTTGCGGCATTAACCGTCGGTGCGGCGATTGTCACTGCGATGTCGGCGGTCTATTTTGATATTAACAGCAAAATGAGCCAAGAGTTACGCACTTTCGGCGCCAATTTTTATATCGGTTCGCCGCACCAAAACATGATGCCCCAAGCACAATTCGAGCAGATTATCCAACAAGCCCCACCAGGATTACTCAATGCTGCCGGCCCTTACTTATACGGCATCACCCGTAGCGAACTAGAAAAAATCGTGATTATGGGCGTTTGGTTTGACACCATGCCGACCCTTGCGCCTTACTGGCAAATAAACGGGCAGCAAATCGGGGTCAATTTTGATCAGCGCAACGTGATGATCGGCAAAACGTTAGCAGAACGGCTGCATTTAAATGTTGGCGATAGTATTACGTTAAGCAACGATCAGCAGCAAAAACAGCCATTTAATATTAAAGCGATTATCGAAGCCGGTGATGCCACCGACAATATGCTGATCGTCAATCTGGAGTTCGCACAACAGTGGCTGAACAAAGCGAACGAGATCAGCTATGCACTATTGAGCGTTAAAAACGAACAAGGGCAAGTAGAACAGTTTGCCGAGCAACTGCGTCAGCAATATCCTGAGCTGGAAATTCGCCCGATTCGCAAAGTTTCAGCTTCCGAAGGGCAGATTTTGGATAAGATCAAAGGCTTGATGGGCTTGATTTCGTTAGTGATCTTGGTGCTGGCGACATTGTGTGTCAACACCACGCTAATTGCGATCATCGCCGAGCGTGCCAAAGAGTTCGCATTGCAAAAAGCGCTCGGCGCCAAACGCCGTGACATTATCAAACAAATCACCACTGAAACCCTATTGATCGCACTGTTTGCGACTATTGTCGGCTTGGTGTTAGGCTATATTCTCGCGCAAATTTTGGGCATTGCCGTGTTTAAATCCAGTATTGATTTACGGCTGCCAGTGATTCCGATCACACTGCTGCTCTCATTGATCGTCACCCTATTAGCAGTGATTGTGCCGACCCGACGCGCGTTACAAATTGAAACCGCCAACGTCTTAAAAGGCGAATAATTAAAAGGCGAATAATTAAAAGGCGAATAACAAGGAAAAGTATGAACGAGAAAAATTGGGTGATTGAAACCCGACATTTGGTCAAACGCTTCGGACAAGTGACCGCACTTGACAATATTAATATTCGAATTGCCGCCGGCGAATTTGTGGCGATTATGGGGGCTTCCGGTTCCGGCAAAACCACTTTAATGAATATTCTCACCTGCTTAGATACCGCCAGTGACGGCAAGGTAATTCTCGACGGTGTTGATGCCGCCAAGCTGAACGAAGAGCAACGGCAACGCTTTCGTGCCGAAAAAATCGGTTTGGTGTTTCAGCAGTTTCATTTAATTCCCTATCTGACCGCACTTGAAAATGTGATGTTGGCACAACACTATCACAGCGTCACCGATGAACCATCGGCAACAGCGGTGCTGAATCAAGTCGGCTTAGCGCATCGAATCAACCATCTGCCCAGCCAACTCTCTGGCGGCGAGCAGCAACGGGTTTGTATCGCGCGCGCTTTGGTCAACCGTCCGCCGGTAATTTTCGCCGATGAACCAACCGGCAACTTGGACGAAACTAACGAACGCTTGATTTTGCAGCTGTTGACTGAGCTGAATCAACAAGGACGTACCATTGTGATGGTCACCCACAATCCGGAATTAGGCAAGCTGGCACACCGCACTATTTTCCTACAACACGGCAAATTTTTACACGAAGAGCAACACATAAAGCAACCATTAAACATTAAAGGCAATTTATGAAATCACTACTCAACACGCTTACATTCAGTTTGGCATGTCTATTATTAAGTGCCTGCGAACCACAATCGGCAACGCTCGGCAAACCTGCACCGGAGCTCGCGACATTCAGCCTCAATGGAGAAACCGTGAAACTGGAAAATGTGATCAAGCAAAAGCCGTTGTTTATCACCTTTTGGTCAGAAAGCTGCGGTGGTTGTATTGCCGAAATGCTAGAATTGCAACGCTTACAACAAGCGCAACCGGATAAACTGGATTTTCTGGCGATCAATATCGACGGAAAAGATGCCGACACTGCTGCTGTTGCTAAACAGCGTGGCATTACCTTACCCGTTGTGAAAGATCAACTGGGGATTACCGCTGAACGCTATCAAGTGGTCGGCACCCCAACGTCCTTTCTAATCGCCACCAATGGCGTGTTGCAACAACGCATGGAAGGCTTTGATCACGAACGGGTTAGTGCGCTGTTTGGAAACTAGGATCGGTTGATGTTTATTTATAATTTGAGCTATAAGATTTATTTTGATGAAGGTTACTAAAGTGCGGTTTACTTTTAAACATTTATGTTCGTTTATTCTTGCGTTACTGACGGCGCAAAGTGCGATTGCTGACGCCGACATCGCCAAAGGCAAACGCCAATATCAACAGCTGTGTGCCATGTGTCACGGTCGCAATGCCGATAAACAAGCACTCAACAGCTCCGCCATCATCGCCGGACTGCCTGCGACAGAGATTGCCAGCGCACTGCACAAACGCAAAAATGGCGAAATCGACGGCGGCGGCAACACAGTGAAAGCCCGTTTAACTGAACAGGATATGCAAAATCTAGCGGCGTATATTGAAACCTTAGGAAAATAACCGCAGGAGAATGTTATGCAAAAAATCGGGATTATCGGCGGCATGAGCCCTGAAAGCACTTTACTCTACTACTCGCAAATCAATCGCAGCATCAACCAGCGCTTAGGCAAAAACCACAGTGCTGATCTGCTATTACACAGCGTTGATTTTGAAACGATTGTCCAGTTACAAAAAAACAATCAATGGGAACAGGCTGGAGAAATATTGGCAGCAAGTGCGGTAATATTAGAAAACATGGGCGCACAAGCCATTATTTTAGCGACAAACACGATGCACAAAGTTGCCGAGCAGATTCAAACCGCCTGTCAAATCCCATTACTGCATATCATTGATAGCACCGCACTTGCAATTCGACAAGCCGGATTGACTAAAATCGCCCTACTCGGCACACGTTTTACTATGAGCGATGGTTTTTATGATGATCGGATTAAAAAATTCGGTATTCAATTGGTCGTGCCAAATGATGAACAACAAACAGAAATTCATCGCATTATTTTTGATGAATTATGCTTAAACCAAATAAATCGCACTTCACGCGACTATTATCTGAATGTTATTCACGATCTTAAAACACAAGGCGCACAAGGGGTGATCCTCGGCTGCACTGAAATCTGCCTGCTGATCAATGCAGAAAACTCCCTACTCCCCATTTTCGACAGCACCGCACTACATACCCAAGCCGCAGTTGATTTTATTTTGGGAGAATAACAATTACACAAAGTGCAGTTCGACATTGACCGCACTTTGTATTTTTTATCAGGTAGCTGGGTTTAGTAATTGAATTCCGTATTGTGGAATTTTTTCGTCAGCAGTAATAAAAATTAAACCTTCAGCTTGTGCTTGCGCTATCAGCATTCTATCAAAGGGATCGTTATGATAAGCAGGCAGTTTTCCTGCTTGCTCAGCATGGAAATGTGTAATATTTAATTTTTCGAACTCTTCCTCAACAATGACTTCAAAAATAGTTTCAGGCAAAGGCAATAGTCCTTTCTGCATTTTAATGGCGATTTCCCAGATACTGGCGGCACTGAGATAAACCTGGCTATTACTAATCAGTTCTCTACTTCGTGGTCCTAATCTGGGCGAATCCTGCAACCACCAAATTAAAACATGGGTATCTAACAAAAATCGTTTCATCATCTCTGCTCAAAGTCCCTGTTCAAAGTCCCTGTTCAAAAAGTGCGGTTAGTTCAGTATCTTCTTGCAGCAATACATCATCAGCCAAGGTGATTTTTCCTTTTAACGCCCCCGGATGACGTATTTTTTTTGTCGGTATGGCAACCATTTTTACCAATGGTGTGCCGGCTTTAGCAATAATCACCTCTTCACCACTAAGCGCAGATTGGATTAATTGGCTTAGATTACTTTTTGCTTCATGAATATTAATTTGCATTATCTCCCCCTCCAATATCGGGTTAGCCCAGTTAGCCCAGTTAGCCCAGTTAGCCCAGTTAGCCCAGTTAGCCCAGTAAAGCAATTTTTAAACTGAAATGCAAGCAAAAGTACAAAAATCAAACAACATATACCGCAAAACCGCACTTTCAAGTCTCACTAAACATACGCCGATCTTTTAAGCCATACCATTAACCAAATCAGTAGCGTAAACCCGGTGGCAAGCAGGTAAACACTGGTGTAGCCACCGAAGCTGACGATCCGCAGTGCGCTAAAACCCGCCAGATAAGCGCCCAATAATACGATGGTATATTGTAGTGAAGTGTCTAGCGTTACCAGTTTGGAATCTGCTTTATCCATCAACATTGTCAGGATAATCGGTAGCATAAAACTGTATGCCACACTCAGCAGTACAATCGGCAACACAATTAAATGTTGATCAAGACGGATCAACTGCTCGCTAAAACAGAACATAGCAACCAGCAAAATTTGTATCAGTAAAATGGTATTGATGACCTGAAAACGTTGATACTTTTGTAAAAAATAGCCGGATAACGGCAGAATAACAATACAGATCAACGGAATAATAATGGCCAGTAGCAAGCCGATGTTTTGTGGCTGCCAGCCCAATTCATTCAGGCGTGGAATAAACGTGGTCGCCACTAATGCGCTGGGAATACAGGAGAAAAACAGTAATATTAACCAATGATAACCAACATTTGGGCGTTGCCAAAACTTGATAAAACGTTTAAACAGAAAACAGAACCGCACTTTTTCAGCCTGCTCACTATTTCCTGCCATTTCAGTATAAAATAGCAGTTGTAAACCAAATAATAGGGACAGTACCACCATCAAGCTGATCGCCGAATGCCAGCCAAGATGTTGATATAGAAACAGAGCCAGTCCGCCGCCGATCATTTTTCCGATTCGGGCGCCAGCAACTTGAATTGCGCCCCCATAACCACGTTTTTTAAATGGCAATAATGAGCAGGTTAAGCCTAATGTCGCACAGCTAAAAAATAGGCTCATCAAGCTAAATACTGCGCATACCAACAATAGTGCGATAAAATGTTGCTGTGGCTGGATAAAATATAAACTGGTAAAACTCAGTAGCATCACAAAATTAGACAGAAACAGCCAGCTTTTAAAATGTCCGAAACGTTTAAACGAAAAGCGTTCGATCAGCGGCGAAATAATACAAGCGGCGGCTTCAATGCCTGCCAGCATGTAGATCCAACTTAATTGATTAAGCGTGAAGCCCTGATCTTTCAACATGGTTATCAAGGCGATCAGATAAAAGCCGATAATACTGGTTTTAAAGGTGGCACTACTGATCAACAGTGCCCAATCCTGCAACGTTAAGGTTCGCTGTTCCATTGTTTATGCTCGTTCTGCTGTCATTTCAGCCTGTTGTTGATAACGCCAAAACTCTGCATAGCGCCCGTTGATTTGCAATAAGTGCGAATGTGTTCCCTGCTCACTGATCTGTCCGTTATGCAATACGGAAATTTGATGTGCACCGACCACGGTGGATAAGCGGTGAGCAATCACCAAAATTGTTCTGTTTTTCACCAATTTGTCCAGTGCCTTTTGCACTGCCAATTCATTGTGAGTATCCAGTGCCGCAGTCGGTTCATCCAAAATCAGAATCGGTGCATCTTTCAAAATTGCCCTTGCAATTGCCAAACGCTGTTTTTCGCCACCGGACAGGTTGCTGCCGATATCGGCTATCGGTGTTTGATATCCCAGTGGTAAACGTTGGATAAAATCATGACATTGCGCCTGTTTGGCAGCCGCAATCACCGTTTCGTCGTCGGCATCGGGTTTTGCCATGCGGATATTATTGAGAATCGTATCCTGAAACAGATACACATCTTGAAACACTACTGAAATCATACTCATCAATTGTGCTTGGCTTAATTGACGAATGTCAACACCGCCAATACTAATCGTGCCGCTAGCGGGATCGGCGTAGCGCAGTAATAGCCGCAGCAAGGTGGTTTTGCCGCAACCGCTGCTACCGACAAAGGCATTGAAACTGTTTGGCGCAATCTGCAAGTTGATATTTTTTAATACCTTTTCCGGCTGATTCGGGTAGGCAAAGCTGACATTGTGGTAAATAATATGATGCTTATCCGGCAGCACCGCACTTTCACTCTCTTCCAGTTCCGGCAGCTGCATCATCGCATCTAGTTTTTCACAACTAATGACAAAAATTTCCAGTAATGAGGTCATCTGTACAAAAAAATTCAGCACATCGGCGGCTCTGGCGATCATCACCATCACCGTTGCCAACAACAACCAACTGGCTGTGCCGTTACCGGTCCAAATCAAACCGAAAATCAGAATAATCAACAAGCTGATTTGTACGGTTGCAGTGATAATTAAGTTGGGAATCTCGCCTTTTTTAGTGCCGATCCGCTGGATCACTGCTACATCTTGCGCCACTTGGTCAAAACGACTGATTTTATCATGCAGTTGTGCGGTCGATTTCAGCACCTCTAAGCCCTGAATAAACTCCACCGCTTCACCTTTTAAACGTTCATTAGCTTCCGCCAGAATGCTGAAACCACGCCGAAATGCCTTGCGCCGCCATAAATACAGTGGAATCGTCAGCGGAAAAACAATCAAAATCACCATGCCGAAGCGCCAGTCGAAAAACAGCAAGGCAAGTGCGGTCGCCAGTGGGATCGTGATGGCATAAATAATCGTGGTCATTAGGGTGAAAGCATAGGCGGCGGCTTCATTCACACTCTGCACCAACACTGAATTCAGCTCCCCTGAACGGAAATCACTCAAGATCGCCAGCGGCACTTTGCGCAATTTATCACCCAACAACGAGCGCAATTGATACACCGCCAAGTTGGCATAACCTTTGGTATCATAGCCGTCGGCAACCATTCTTAAGCCGATACTCAAGACTAATAACAGCAACACCACTGCGGTATAAAATTGAATTTGAGGCGTATTATCCTGCTCCATCGCACTAAATAACGGATATAACAGTGCAATACTGATACCAAAAACGAGCGCTGATAGTGCCGACAAGATCAGACAAACGGTCAATTTCCCTTTCTGGCTGCCTGCCATTTGCAATAAGTGGCTGTAGGTTAAGTACAGCCCTTTAGTATGTTGTGTGGCTTGATTAAAATAAGTTTGTGGCGTCATAGGTTTTCCGTAGCTGATAAAATGGTGGCAGATGAAGCTTGTGCAGGCAATGACCAAGCGCGTGCTTGTTGATACTCTTGCCATAAAGTGCGGTATGCCGAAGCGCTTTTCAGCAAATCATGATGATTACCTTGCGCAATAATTCTACCGTGTTCCATATATAGGATTTGATCGGCTGAGGTTATCGAAGATAATCGGTGAGCAATCATAATCACGGTTTTATTACGCATTAACTCGTTAAACACCTGCACCAGATTGGCTTCATTTTTAGCATCAGAAAATGCTGTCGGCTCATCCAAAATTAAAATCGGGCGGTTTTGCAAAAAGGCTCTGGCTATGGTCAATCGTTGTTTTTGCCCACCAGAAAGCAACTGCCCTCGCTCACCGACCGGGGTTTGATATTGCTGTGGCAAGCTCATAATAAAATCGTGAATATGGGCTTTTTTTGCCGCGTCAATAATGGCTTGCGGTTCAACATTATCCAGTCCGTAGCTGATATTTTCCGCAATCGAACAAGAAAACAGAAAATTATCCTGAAACACCACCGAACATTGAGTCATCAAATCGTGCGGGTTAATCTGCCTAATATCAATGCCGCCCAGCTTGATACTGCCGGAACTCACATCCCAAAAACGCAGTAGTAAGTTGATTAAGGTCGTTTTTCCTGAGCCGGAAGCACCGATAATCGCGGTAAAACTCTGTTCGGGAATCTTCAAATCCAGGTGTTTTAGCACGGCTTCATCTTGTGCTGTATAACTAAAGCTGACCTGATCAAACTCAATATCATAGCGGCTTGGTTTTTGTGGGTTTGGGCTGATTGGCAAGGTTGACATATTTTCCAGCTCGTTAATCCGCTCGATTGCCGCTCTGGATTTTTCCAGCAGATTAAATAAGCCCATATACGGATGCATGGTTTCAATCAATCCCGCAGCCAAAATCAAAAAAGCAAACAGACTGAACAACGACAGCAGTGCTAGGCTATGCAGATAAACCCCGATAGTAATCAAAAAGATCATCATCGGCATTGGGGTAAACAAACTCCGCGCCAAGCGAGTGGCAAAGCCGACTCTTTTCAGCCAGTTAACCATCACCGCATTAAAACGGTTAAGTGCGGTTTTAAAACGCCCGTAGGAGCTGTTGCCGGCATCAAACGTGCGGATCGTACTCATGCCCTGTACATATTCGATAATCGCACCGTTGATGCTCGCCAAGGCTTCACCATATTGGCGACGAAACAATTTTCCGCGTGAAAACAACACGTTCAACAGCAACATCATCAATAACGCAAAACCCAAAACCATCAAGCCCAAGCGCCAATCCAACACCAGTAATGCTGCCAAAACGAAAATCGGTGTGGTATAAGCTTCCGCCTTTAACGGCGGGGCATCGGCAACAAAAGCATGCAACTCACGCACATCGTCCAACAACACTTTTGCCAATGCGCCAGAGCCGATTGACCGCACTTTGCCGAGTGGCAACTCGCTGATCTTGCGAGATAAACGTTGGCGCAGCAATTTTTCCAATTGAAAAGCGGCATAATGCGATTGATCATGTGCCTTGATTTTCAAGGTGTAATACACAATCGTCTGCCCCAATAACAGCAACAGCCAGCCAAACGGAAAACCGCTGTTATGTGCCGCAAGATAAACCACCTGAATCATCACCAGCCAAATGCTTAACTTCAGCAGTTGGGCGAGAGATGCCAATCCCATTGACCAGCGTAATTGAGCGGCAACCGGTCGGCAAATCTGTGCCTGCCCAGTTTCTTTAATCCCAATGCCCATGGCTAAAATCTCACTTCCGTCGATAAGCCGATGACGCGCGGTTGTAATTTAAACGCTTCGCCCCAATCTGTGGTCGGCATAAAAATATCATTACGCGCATTAAACACATTATCGGCATACAACATCACACGCCCCTGTTTAAAGTTATACGCCAGATAGGCGTTGACTTGAGAATAGCCTTTGATTTTGCCGATACTGCTGTTATCCGCATTGGAATAATAATCATCAACAAAATAGACGCTTCCCCCGAATTCCCAATGATTGAGAAAATGGTAACGCCCACCTAACGTGACGGTGTAACTTGGCGAGCGACTCAGTTTATTTCCCTGAATACCGCTATCCGGATATTTTTTAATCTTGGTTTTCAACAAACCAACGGCGGCATGGAGATTTAAATTATCGCTGACTTGCCAATCGGCATTTGTTTCCATACCGTAGGTGATCACTTTATCGGCATTACGAATCACCACCGAATCTGCAGATAAATAATAAGGCAACTGCATATCTTTATAATCATTGTAGAAAAGATTGCTGCTTAAAGAAAAATCACTATTCGGACTATTCCAGCGATGGTAAAGCTCGTAATTCCAAACATATTCCGCTTCGTATTCATAACCAGTAAACGGGCTGGCGAAAGTTACCCCTGCTCCACCAGGATTATAGCCGCGCCCAATCTTGAAGCCCAAACGTTGCTTTTCATCAAGGTTCCAGCCTAAATCCATTTTAGGTAGGAAAATACTGTGCTTTTTATCAAGGTTAATGCGAAATAAATCACTACCGCCGTGGCGTTGGTGGCGTTCCTGTTCATAACGGGCAGAAAGTGTTACATCGAAATGCGGATTAGGTGCGTAAGTGGTTTCTGCAAAGATCGCTTTGGTTTTGGTTTTATCTTTGAATACATTGTGGAATGTACGAATATCAACCGTTTCATCTTGTTTAGCTTGAAAATAAAATAATCCGATCAAACCTGAATATTTGCCGTCTGTGGTTTTAAATTTAACGATCGGTTCAAGCTGTAACTCTCGTCCCTCTAACGTAGCCGGTGCGCCTGTCGGCGCCGGTAATGCCAAACGGTTGTTATCATATTTGGAATAAACGAATTTATTTTCAAATTTCCAAACATCTGACAGCTGCCAACCGATATCCCAAATTCCGCTGGTTGATCCCGTTTCAAAAACCGGACGTTGTGGCGTAAAACGCATATTGCTGACAGGTTGATTACCGGCTTCGTTTTGCGGCGCTTTGGAATCAATATGATTTAAGGTCAAACGGCTATAAAAATCAGGTAATGCCGACGGTGTCCATAATAACTTAGCGCGTGCGGTCGTGGTTTTATACCAACGCGGGTTACCAACCGGCTCATAAGAGATTAAATTGACGAAACTCTCCCGTTGTTGTTGATCCACACTCAAGCGGAAAGCAAGCTCATCGCGGATTAACGGTCCTGAAATCATGGCAGCAGTTTGACGGGTATTCTGACTACCAACATTCAATTTTGCCGCCCCTTCCCATTCATAACTCGGATCATTTGAGGTCATCACTACTGCACCGGCAATCGCATTGCGTCCCTGTGCATAACTTTGCGCGCCACGATAAATTTCGATTTGTTTGATATCCCACAACGATTTCGTGCCGAATGCCAATTCATTATAAGTCGAGGTGCGTCCGTCAATCGACATATTTAAACGGGGGCGAGTTCCGGCAAAAAATGCCGTAGCCCCGGTTGCTGGTCCAGAGCCATCCACTCCTCGCACTGTCGGCAAATCATTACCCAAGCCGGTATCTAAAATATTCACTGTTTGCTTTAGCAGATCCGTGGTAGAGGTGATTTCTCCAGCTTGCTGCAACTCTTTGGCAGTGACGACATCAATGCTAGCACTGGTTTCAAACTTTGATCGTTCCGATTTTTCACCGGAAACAATAATCTCGTCTAACTGTTGTTCTGTTGTAGAAACAGCGGCAAAAAGCGATGGACTATTTAAGGCAAAAATACAGCCACTGACGACAAGGGCGCAGGGTGTTAAACGGAAAAGCATAACTGACCTCCGATTTCTGAATTTGATCAATAGGGTTAAACATTAATGGAAAGTTGGATTGATAAATATTGACGCAATCCAGGTTTACAAAATTAGTCAAAAAATCCAATATTTGTTAATATAAATTATCAGTTAATATAATGCAAATGATAATAGATAGTATTTATGATTAATTTGCTTAAAAACCCTATTTTAATTATGCTTACTACTATCAGATAACACAAATTACTAAGAGACACCCAACAATGAGCAAATCCGCTGTCATACAACAAACCGCACTTCAACTGTTTTCACAACAGGGGTGGAAACGGGTTTCTGTCGATGAAATTTGTCAACAAGCAAAAGTCAGCCGAGTGACATTTTATAAACATTTTAAAAATAAAAAAGCGCTGCTTAAACAGTTACTATTTGAGCAAAAAGAAGAGGTGCGATTGCGGTTCTTGGATTTTTTAAAACAAGAAATATCATTGGAAACTATCATCAGCCAAATTTTTAAAATGCAGGAAGAGGCGCTGAATGGGCTGTACTCGCAGCCCATGCAGGCGGATTTTCAATACCATTCAGATGAAGAAATTCGGTCTTTTTTTACCACAATGGAGCAAGAAAAATACCGTTTTATGTCTCATTTTTTTCAACAATTACAAACTAAACGAATTATCCAACAAGATTTTCCGATCGCGCTAATCAGCGTGTTCACCCGCAAAATTGATGAACTACGAACCGATCCACAGCTTTGCAACTTATATCGGGGCAAAGAACACCAGCTGAACATTGACGCCTTGCAGCTGATGATGTACGGTCTTGCTTATAAAAAAGAAAAATAACACTATTCAAAACCAACAAATTAGAGTCTGTTAATGTTCAACTTTTTGACGGTAAACACCGTAGCCAACAATACCGATGTCAGCTGCGGTGGGAATTAACCGATTTAACTATATGTCCAACTTTTGAACTTGAATTATCCTATAAACCGCACTTTAAACCGCACTTTGCTATTTTCTGGCTAAAATTGGTGCCAAAAATCTTGCCGTATGCGATTCGGTATTTTTAACCAGCTGTTCCGGCGTGCCTTCAGCGATAATTTGCCCACCGCCATCACCGCCTTCCGGACCAAGATCGATAATCCAGTCTGCGGTTTTAATCACATCCAAATTGTGTTCAATCACCACAATGGTATTGCCTTGATCGCGCAAGCGGTGCAATACGCCCAACAACTGTTTAATATCCGCAAAATGCAAGCCGGTGGTTGGCTCGTCTAAGATATACAGCGTCTTACCGGTATCACGCTTCGACAGTTCGGTTGCCAGTTTCACCCGCTGCGCTTCGCCGCCTGATAACGTCGTAGACGATTGCCCCAGACGAATATAGGATAAGCCGACATCCATTAAGGTTTGCAGTTTACGTGCAATCATCGGCACCGCTGCAAAAAATTCCAGCCCCTCTTCCACCGTCATCTCTAAAATCTGGTGAATGGTTTTGCCTTTGTAGCGAATTTCCAAAGTTTCACGGTTATAGCGTTTACCTTTACAGTGGTCGCAAGGCACATACACATCCGGCAAGAAGTGCATTTCCACTTTAATCACGCCATCGCCTTGACAGGCTTCACAGCGCCCACCGCGTACGTTAAAACTAAATCGTCCCGGATTATAGCCGCGCGCCCTCGCCTCCGGCACACCGGCAAACAGCTCACGAATCGGCGTGAACAGCCCGGTATACGTCGCTGGATTGGAACGGGGCGTACGCCCAATCGGACTTTGGTCAATATCGATCACCTTATCGAAGTGTCCTAATCCGTCAATACTCTCATAAGGTGCAACTTGAGTGTTTTCTGCTCTATTCAACGCATTTTGCGCCAACGGAAATAAAGTATCGTTGATCAAGGTTGATTTACCTGAACCTGATACACCGGTGATACAGGTGAATAAACCAACCGGAATCGCCAAGTCGACATTTTTTAAATTGTTGCCACTTGCGCCCTTCAGATGTAACCACTTCGCTTTATTGATCTTGGTGCGTTTTTTGGGAATGTCGATTTTTTCGGCACCAGATAAGTACTTACCCGTGAGTGAGGCTTGATTTTGCATCAACTCCTGTGCTGTACCGCTGGCGACAATTTTACCGCCATGCACGCCGGCGCCCGGTCCGATATCAATAATGTGATCGGCTGCCATAATCGCATCTTCATCATGCTCTACTACAATCACTGTGTTGCCTAGATCTCGCAGATGAATCAGCGTTTTCAGTAAACGTTCGTTATCCCGCTGGTGCAGCCCGATTGAAGGTTCATCCAATACATACATCACCCCGACCAAGCCCGCACCGATTTGGCTTGCTAACCGAATCCGCTGTGCCTCACCACCGGACAGGGTTTCTGCCGAACGGGAAAGCGAAAGGTAATTCAAACCGACATTCACTAAAAATGATAACCGCTCTTTAATCTCTTTTAAGATTTTTTCGGCAATTTGCGCCCGTTGTCCACGGAGTTGTAGATTTTCAAAAAAAGTTAACGCATTGCCAATGCTGCGTTCAGCCACATTCGGCAAATTAAATTGATCGATAAAAACATGACGCGCCTCAGTCCGCAAACGTGAACCGCCACAGGAAGTACAAGGGCGAGTACTGATATTTTTTGCCAGCTCTTCACGCACCGCATTCGATTCGGTCTCTTTATAGCGACGCGCCATATTATTCAAAATACCTTCAAATGGATGACGACGCAGGGTGATATCACCACGATCATTCACATACTGGAATTCGATTTCCTCATCGCCGGAACCGTTCAGCACCACATCTTGAATACTCGGCGGCAGCTGTTCAAACGGGGTATTGATATCAAAAGCGTAGTGTTTTGCCAACGAACTCAACATTTGAAAATAGTAGAAATTCCGTTTATCCCAGCCTTTGATCGCACCGCTGGAGAGTGAAATTGACGGATTTTGAATTACCCGTTTTTCATCAAAATATTGCTGAACCCCTAAGCCGTCACAACTCGGACAAGCGCCTGCTGGGTTATTAAACGAAAACAAACGCGGTTCCAGCTCCGCCACCGAATAGCCACAATGCGGACAAGCAAAATTGGACGAGAACAGTAGCTCTTCAAGATTTTTTCCTTCCATCGGCGCCACCACCACCGTGCCGCCAGACAGCTCAAGTGCGGTTTCAAATGATTCCGCCAAACGGCTCGCCAAGTCTGACCGCACTTTGAAACGATCGATCACCACTTCGATGGTATGTTTTTTCTGTAACTCCAGCGACGGCGGATCGGACAGATCACAAATTTCTCCGTCAATTCTGGCACGAATATAGCCCTGTGCGGCAATATTTTCCAACAACTTGACATGCTCGCCTTTGCGCTCTTTCACCACCGGCGCCAACAGCATCATCCGACTACCTTCCGGCAGCTCCAGCACTTTGTCGACCATCTGGCTGATGGTTTGCGCCGTCAACGGTACATCGTGAGTCGGACAGCGCGGTTCGCCGACTCTAGCAAACAGCAAGCGCAAATAGTCATAAATTTCGGTGATGGTGCCGACCGTCGAACGCGGATTATGCGAGGTCGATTTCTGTTCAATCGAAATTGCCGGCGACAGACCTTCAATATGGTCAACGTCCGGCTTCTCCATCAATGACAAAAATTGTCGCGCATATGCCGACAGTGATTCAACATAGCGCCGCTGCCCCTCCGCATACAACGTATCAAACGCCAAAGAAGATTTACCTGAGCCGGAAAGCCCGGTAATCACCACCAGCTTTTCTCTCGGAATGGTCAAGTCAATATTTTTTAAGTTGTGGGTACGAGCGCCACGAACCTCAATTTTATCCATAGTTTTATCTCGATTACTTTATCAATTTGGAATGATTATCGCACAAATAAAAAAACTGTGTAAATATCCAGTATATTTTTTATTTTAAAGGGTGATTTTTTTTTCATTTTCAGGCAACATAGAGCCCTATCAAACTCGCTATCAAAATATGAAAACAAGAGGATATTATGGCAGGTGTAAATAAAGTTATTATTGTCGGGAACTTAGGTAACGAACCGGAAATCCGTACTATGCCGAACGGCGAAGCTGTTGCCAACATCAGCGTTGCAACCAGTGAATCTTGGCGCGATAAAAACAGCGGTGAAATGCGTGAAATCACTGAATGGCACCGTATCGTGCTGTACCGTCGCCTAGCCGAGATTGCTGGCGAATACTTGCACAAGGGTAGCAAAGTCTATGTTGAAGGTCGCCTACGCACCCGTAAATGGCAAGATCAAAATGGTCAAGACCGCTACACCACCGAAATTCAAGGCGATAGTCTGCAAATGTTAGATTCGCGTGGCGATCGTGCCCAAAGTGGTGGCTATGCCCCACAACAAAGCAGCGGTTATGCGTCACAGCAGCAGTCTTATGCAGCTCCGGCTTCTCGCCCGGCTCAACAAACCACAACAAAACCAGCGGCTCAACCAGAACCGCCAATTGATTTTGATGATGATATTCCGTTCTAACGCTTAGCTAAAATCTATTGAATAAGATCCAGCACCTGCTTTGAAAATATTGTTTCGGCAGGTGCCTAGCGTTTCCTACCAAAAAGAAAAGACAATACGGCTAAGATCAGGAAAGCAAAGAACAGTATTTTCGCAATGCCAACCGCACTTCCCGCAATACCACCGAATCCTAACGCTGCCGCAATTAATGCGATGATAAAAAAGATCACTGAGTAATGTAACATATCATTCTCCTTGTATAAGGTTAACTTGTATAAGGTCAAAATGAATCGTCGCGCCATCATACCATCATAGAGTTGGATTACAGCATGACTCTAATAGATATAGCATAAAAATCTGCATGATAGCAAATCCTTACGCCAGTTATGCTATAGTAATACCAAGAAAATACCTTGTGTGCTTTGCTTAGCATATTATTTCAATTTGAGGATCAACAATGACAACAATAAATAACTTGGACTTAGAACGCATTTTAAATCAAGAACTTAATATTGAAGCTATAACCGATTACGCCCCTAACGGCTTGCAAGTGGAAGGCAAAAGTGCGGTCAAGAAAATCATCACTGGTGTAACCGCCTGCCAAGACCTGTTGGATTATGCGGTGGCACAGCAAGCTGATGCGCTGCTAGTGCACCACGGCTATTTTTGGAAAAACGAATCGCCTTTAATTCGTGGCATGAAAGGCAAACGAATTCGCACCTTGCTGGTGAATGAGATTAATTTATACGCCTACCATTTACCGCTTGATGTTCACCCCACTTTAGGCAACAACGCCTTATTAGCACAAATGTTGAATGTTAAAAATTTACAACCACTTGAAAAAAGTGCGGTGTCGATTCCAATTTACGGTGAGCTGCAAACCGCACTTTCAGCAACAGAACTGACTGAGCGCATTCGCACTGCATTACAACGTGAACCACTGCACTGTGGTGATAATGCACCGGATAAAATTCGTACCATTGCTATCTGCACCGGCGGCGGTCAAGATTATATCGATCTCGCCGCTGCACAAGGGATTGATGCCTTTATCACCGGCGAAGTGTCGGAACGCACCATCCATTCTGCACGTGAACAAGGCATCCATTTTTATGCTGCCGGACACCACGCTACCGAGCGCTGTGGCATTAAAGCCCTCGGTGAATGGTTAGCACAGCAGTATAAGCTGAATGTGGCGTTTAAAGACATCGATAATCCAGCGTGATCGACTACGTAAATTTGTAAATTTCATGATTCCGCTTTGATTTTATTAAAACAATCGCTTAGGATAAAACCTGACCATCGTTAATATCAACCAAATGGAGAAAATAGTATGAGTAATGATTTTGATACCAAACGTGAACAACTACTTTCCGAATTACAAGATATTCTACAAACTGCTGAAGAATTATTTGACGAAGGCAAAGACGTCAGTGCCGATGAGTTCAAAAAGCTGAAAAAACGGCTGACAGAAAAATCCGGTAGCTATCGCCAGCAGTTAGATGATTTACAGGAAAAATTCTCTGCCAAAACTCGGCAAGCGGCTAAGCAATCCGATGCTTTAATTCAAGATAACCCATATAAAGCGATTGGGATTGCAGCCGGTGTAGCATTTGTAGCCGGTTTACTTATCAACCGTAAATAATTCGGAGCATATGTGGAAGCTGCCCAGTCAGCTTCCCGATATTTCTTAATATGGGAGATAGCATGCAAACGATCACTAAAATTAAATCCGGTATAAAAAATAGTCTGATCACCGCACTGGAATTACTGAATGTACGGTTGGAAATGGCAAAACTTGAGTTTAATGAACAAAAAGAACAGCTTATTTTTATCCTGATTTTATCTCTGTGCGGCTTTTTGCTGCTGCTGTTCGCCGGATTCAGCTTATTCTTTGCCTTAAACGCCTGGCTCCCCGAACCCTACAAATTCAGCGTTTTTGCCTCCATCAGTGTCGGCTGCCTGTTATTAGTCATGGTTTTAGCCGCCTTAATCATCCGCACTATCCGTCGACAACGTGGATTTTTAGATTCCACACTAAAAGAACTCAAACTCGATATTGCCGCCATCAGACAGAGTATCAACGCAAAGCATAATTAGGAGATCGGTCTATGTCATCCGCTCAAGATAAAGCATTGGAAAAAGAGCTGTTGCTGCTAAAAGGCGAAGTATTACGCCAGAAGTTTAACCTGCAAACCCAACAAACACGGCGTGAAATCCGGCAGCCGTTCTACTATTTAAAAAGCATTTCACACCCGATTATCCGCTCTTCGCTGATCTCGCTCTCCACCCGCCTATTGTTAGGGCGCAGCAAATGGCTAATATTACCGGCTATCGGCATCGCTTCATTTCTAGCACTTAAACATAATTCAGATCAGACAAACGATTAATCACCACTTTATTTTAAAGAGTAATCACCCTAGGTCACTTTTCTGTGTGCTTTTTCTAGCGTGGAGCCGGTGGAAAGGGTATAATTTGCTGGTTCATGTCATATCAATGATTCTTTTATATTAAATAGGAAACAGTTCTATGGGTTTTTTAACAAATAAACGTATTTTAATTGCTGGGGTTGCCAGCAATCGTTCAATCGCCTACGGGATCGCACAAGCCATGTTTGAAGCCGGTGCGGAGCTGGCGTTCACTTATCAAAACGAGAAATTAAAATCGCGTGTGGAAGAGTTTGCCAAAGATTTCAACTCCACTATCGTTATCCCGTGCGATGTTGCCAGCGATGCTGATATTGACAACTGCTTCCAAGAATTAGCCAAACACTGGGATAAATTTGACGGTTTTGTACACGCAATTGCCTTTGCACCGGGTGACCAATTAGACGGTGACTATGTAAATGCCGTGACTCGTGAAGGTTTCAAAATCGCACACGATATCAGCTCATACAGCTTTGTGGCAATGGCAAAAGCGGCACGTCCAATGTTAAATCCGGGTGCCGGTCTAGTCACTTTATCTTACTTGGGGGCAGAACGCGCCATTCCGAACTACAACGTAATGGGCTTGGCAAAAGCCTCTTTGGAGGCCAATGTGCGCTTTATGGCGAACGCAATGGGCAAAGAAGGCATTCGTGTCAATGCAATTTCCGCTGGTCCGATCCGCACTTTGGCGGCTTCCGGAATCAAAAACTTCAAGAAAATGCTGTCACACTGCGAAGCGGTCACGCCATTACGTCGTACCGTAACGATTGAAGATGTGGGCAAAAGTGCGGCATTCTTGTGTTCCGATCTGGCTTCCGGTGTGACCGGCGAAGTGTTGCACGTTGACGGCGGCTTCAACATTGCTGCGATGAACGAATTAGAAGCGCAATAATATCATCAAGTAAGATTATACTCAGGGCGGATAACTATCCGCCCGTTTTTATGAATGCTAAACAGGAAAAAAGATGTTTCAAAACAATCCGTTATTAAGCCAATTGAAACAGCAGATGCGTGAGAGCAAACCACGTGTCGAAGGCTCGGTCAAAGCCAATGAAAAAGGTTTCGGCTTTTTAGAGTGCGACAAGAAAAGCTATTTCATCACCCCGCCTGCCATGAAAAAAGTGATGCACGGCGATAAAATCAGTGCTGTTATCGAAACCAACGGCGACAAAGAACAAGCCGAACCGGAAGCCCTGATTGAGCCGATGCTGACCCGCTTTATTGCCAAAGTGCGGTTTAACAAAGAAAAAAAACTGCTATTAGTGGTCGATCATCCCAATATCAATAATCTGATCAATGCGGTCAAAGCCGCTGACATCAATGAAGAATTGCAAGAGGGCGACTGGGTAGTGGCTGAATTGCAGAAACATCCGCTGCGTGACGATCGCACTTTTTTCGCCAAAGTCAGCCAATTTATTTGCCGTGCCGATGATCATTTTGCGCCTTGGTGGGTCACCCTCGCCCGTCACCAACAACCTCGCACACCGGTTGCGGGGCTGGAATCTTACCAACTGGATGAAAGCCTGCCTCGTCAGGATCTGACCGGATTGGATTTTGTCACGATTGATGCCGCCTCGACGCAAGATATGGACGATGCGTTATATATTGAAACGACCAATAACGGCTGGAAATTGTGGGTCGCGATTGCGGATCCGACCGCCTATATTCCATTAGATTCACAAATTGAACAAGATGCCAGACAACGCTGTTTCACCAACTATCTGCCGGGTTTCAACATTCCGATGTTACCGCGCGAACTGTCGGACGAACTCTGTTCGCTAGTGCCGCAACAGCAACGCCCGGCGTTGGTTTGTACCATTGAAACCGATCGCAACGGTGAAATCACTGGTGAACCGCACTTTAGCGCAGCGTGGATCGAATCTAAAGCCAAATTGGATTATGATGCAGTTTCCGATCTGTTGGAGCAAGTGGCAAACCACTGGCAGCCAAACGATGAGAAAATCGCCAAACAGATCGAGTTACTACACCAATTTGCCCTTGCGCGCATTGATTGGCGCAGAACACACGCCCTGCTGTTTAAAGAACGCCCAGACTACAGTTTTGAACTGGAGCAAGACGGTAAAGTGAAAGCTATTCACGCCAAACACCGCCGCATTGCTAACCAGATCGTGGAAGAAGCGATGATTATCGCCAACACCAGTGCAGCACAGTATTTGGATCAACAGGCAAAGTGCGGTATTTTCAACACCCACAGCGGTTTCGATCCGAAATTTCAACAGGCGGCACATGATTTCTTACTGGCAACCCTTGCCAATGATGACAACCATGCCGAATTGGCGCAACGTTATTCGGTTGAAAACCTGACCACGCTCAACGGCTACTGCCAAATGCGCCATGATATTGAGCAATATGATTTCAGCTTTTTGGAAATGCGTCTGCGTCGTTTCCTGACCTTTGCCGAATTCAAAGCCGAAGCCGCGCCGCACTTTGGCTTGGGGCTGCCGGCTTATGCCACTTGGACCTCGCCGATTCGCAAATATTCGGATATGGTGAATCACCGCATTATCAAACAGTGTTTGTTGAATCAAAGTGCGGTCAAGCCCGCCGATGACATTCTGGCTCGCTTGCAAGAAGCTCGTCGCCAAAACCGTATGGTGGAACGTGATATTGCCGATTGGCTCTACAGCCTGTATTTTGCGCCATTGGTGGAACAACAACCCATTTTCAGTGCAGAGATACAAGATGTCAGCCGTGGCGGCTTGCGGGTACAGTTGCTCGACAACGGCGCCAGCGTATTTGTGCCAATCTCGACCCTACACGACAAAAAAGAGGAGACCAGCATCAACAGCGACGAACTGGCACTGTATATCAAAGATCAAAAAGCCTACCAAATCGGCGATCAGGTGCAGATTAAGCTAGTGGAGGTGAATGTCATCACCCGCAGTTTGATTGGGAATGTAGTGTTATTATAATTAACAATAAAAAATCAGCCCCATATGTTACCGTATGGGGCTACGATATAAAAAATCAATAATAATTTTAAGCAATTAAGTTGACTGGCTGATCATAATAATCCGGCAAAGGTGTATAATTTTTAGCGGCAATTTGACTAACAGTTTTATTACTGAGGGTTAGATCAAGAAATTGGAAAGCTTCTATCTGATAGGCATATCCCATTACAGGTTTAAACCAATCTTCAACTTTGATACTGTCTGATGAGCCACGCAGTGCTACCACTAAATCATTTTTCTCTCTGAAAAAATAAGATTGTTCAACCTTTACATCGGTAAAACGCAAAACATCTCTACCCGCAAAAAAATCATAATCTTTAATTAAATCCCGACCAGAATTAAAACCGAAAACATAAGAATCATTTCCGACTCCCCCCTGCAAAATATCATTGCCTTCGCCACCATCTAATAAATCATTACCCTGCCCACCTATCAAAATATCATTACCAGCACCACCATATAGTTTATCGTTTCCCCATCCTCCATCTAAAATATTATCGCCTTGGTTGCCAATCAGAGTATTATTCAACAGATTACCATATCCATCGATGGACTTATCACCAATCAATGTTAATCTTTCCAAATGTTGACCTAGAGTATAAGTGACGCTGCTATTTACTAAATCATCCCCTTGTGCAACCCCTTCAATAATCCGGTCACCATGATTATCGACATAATAAATATCGTTACCCGCACCACCATACATATAATCTGCCCCGATACCACCGTTAATCACATCATTTCCTTGTCCGGCAAAAATAATATCATCGCCACTACCAACATTTATATTGTCATCATGTTTACTACCAATAATAATATTATTAGATGTCAAATGAGTTTCAGTGAAAAACATCCCTTGTTCGGTATGATTATGGATAATCCAGTCATCATGATCGCCAGAACGCAAATCCGCCAGTAACGTGCCCTTTTCAATGAAATTTAACATAGCTAATTCATTAATAAATTCATTAATCAAAGCTTTTCTAGCGGTGTCAGCCGTTGAAAAATAGAGCGCATCATGCCGAATTTCAAAGAACGACCCGACTTGCTCTCCTAAGGGAATATGGTAATAATAGTCAATCACCAAATTCAACAGCGCACTACGCAATTTTGGATGAGACAGCATATAATTATGTTCTAAATTATTAACCGAATTGACCACCAATTCAATATCATCGGCAAAAGCGCCTAAAAAACTGTAGTTTTTCCCTTCCACAAGATGACTGACTTCTTGTTGGATAAATCGAATTAATGTTGCTGTTTTATCTTTAGCATAATGAGAAGGCTCATAATTTTCCAAATTGGCAAAAATTTCTGTGAAATGGCGTGATAATAGACTGATTTTAGGTGCTATCATCGGTAACACGAGCAGTTCTAAACCATGATAGGTAAAGGTAGAAAGTGTCAGCTCCGCTTGATCCGCTTTAACGACATTAAATTCACCGGCAATTTTCAAGGCAGCCAATCCTTGCGTTAAAAACGGAATTCCATCTGTTAAAAACTCTCCTCTCAAGGCGTAGGCAAGAATATTTTCTTCGCCCCGAATTTTTGTCGGAAAGGTTGCGGTATTCAGCACCAGCGCACTAAACAGTTGCCCTAATAATTCAGAAACATCTGCAATTGGTTTCTCTACCGTATGATAAGTATTTAAATCTCGATCTTCTTCATAACCAAGTTGTCTTAACACCATTGCGATTTTTTTTGCTATTGCTTCCGTTGCTGCCAATCTAAATGGTGCTGGATCAAACGTTATTGCCGTTTTATCAAAAAATACGCCAGCTAATGCTGCTAATCCACCACCAAGTGAATGCCCGGTAAAACTGACCGTTTTATCAGGATAGTTAGAAACGATCTCTTTATAGTATATTGCTGCATCAAAAATCTGTTGATGTGCCTTGCCCGCAAGTGCAATCTGAAAATCGGCAACCCACTCTTTTAAATCCCCGACATTAGTACCGGCAAAAGCGATAACAATTTGATCATCCTTCATATAGGCTTTTGCTTCAAAGCCACTCGCTGTATTTTGTACATACCCAAGATTACCTGTTAACGGTACATTGCTAGAAAGCGCCTTGTCTAGCGATTGCCATTCCGGTGGTAAAATAAAACGGTTGTTGTCATGTCGGGCAATTACATTCGAATTTGCTGCCAGAATTGCATATTCTAAAGTCGAAATAGCACTGCTTGTTGAGCTGGTTAAGATTGTAGCCATCTTATTTTCCTTATAGATCAAATAATAATTGGCAACTATCTTACAAGAGGAAATTTACTGATCACAATCATTTTTTTGTAAATAGTGTGATAGTTAAATGCGTGATTAAATTCTAGTAAAACCGCACTTGAGATTCGTTGATCACGAACTCAAAGTGCGGTCTGAATCTTCAAAAGAAACTATGCTTGTTCCGTTTCAGCGTGTTTGGCAGCAACTTCTTTTAGCATCGGTTGCAATTCGCCTTGTTGAAACATCTCCATCACGATATCGCAACCACCGACCAATTCACCTTCCACCCATAATTGTGGGAATGTCGGCCAGTTGGCGTATTTTGGCAATTCGGCACGGATGTCCGGGTTTTGCAGAATATCCACATAACCGAACGGAACTTGGCAATGAATCAGGGCTTCCACAGTGCGTGCGGAAAAACCGCACGATGGAAATTTTGGTGAGCCTTTCATGTACAGAAGGATCGGGTTTTCGCTGATTTGTTGTTTGATCTTATCTAATGTTTCCATACTGACCTCAGTAAAAAGCAGGGAGATTCCCTGCTTGTAAATGAATGATGGCTGATTGTATCACAGCTCGCTTTGAACTCAATAACAGGAACTTAATTTACCTCTTTTCTATTATTAATAGGCAACTACCAACTGCCGCCGGCGCCACCACCGCCGGAACTGCCGCCGCCGAAACCGCCACCTCCGCCAAAGCCGCCACCGCTTCCGCCTCCAAAACCACCGCCGAAGCCACCGAACCCTCCGCCACTGCGGTTGCGGCTGCGACGCAACACTTGTCCGTTGCGCCCGATAGTATGGTTATTGGTTGGTGTAACATAACTATCACTTATTCTGCCAAACAGTACGAACAAGATAAAGATCACCACAAACACCACTGGGATCCAGTCATGTTCTGTCTCCCGTTCAACTACTTGTGGCGCATACTCACCTTTGCTGGCGGCAATAATCGCATCAAGCCCATTATTGATGCCTTGATAGTAATTATTTTGTTTAAAATACGGGGTGATCTCATTGCGAATCAGTTGTGACAACAGCGCATCGGGCAGCGCACCCTCCAGTCCTTGTCCCGGTGCGATAAAGATTTTGCGATCGTTGAGCGCAATCAACATTAACACGCCATTATTCAGCCCTTTGCGTCCAATCCCCCATTTATCAACCAAGGCAAATGCAAATTCAGCGATCTCGTTATCGCCGACCGTCGGCAGAATCACCAACGCAATTTGTGAGCTGGTTTCTTTAGCGTAAGCTGCCAATTTGCTTTCTAACACATTTTGCTGCGCCGCCGTCAGTACATTGGTGTAATCGCTAACATAACGAAACGGATTCGGCGATGGCGGCAATTCGACGGCTTGCACACCCAGGCTGAAAAACAAGCAAAGTGCGGTCAGCAAATGCGGCAAACGTGAAAATAACCGTTTCATCGTATAATCACCTCGTTCGGCAATTCATCAATGTCGTCCGCTTGACGTGGAAAATGGAGTGACAATTTTTCCGCCAGCAAATATAACGCCGCAATAATCCCTTTGGTCAAATTGCCTTGTGCCGCCTGTGCCGTGATCACATCACAGCAGCGTTGCCAAAAATCATTGCTAACATACTGGTGAATGCCGCTATCACCAATCACCGCACATTGGCGCTGTTTCAAAGCAACATAGATCAACACCCCATTATTCATCGCCGTTTTTTGCATTTCCAGCTGGTTGAAAAGCTGCTCGGCACGGGCGACTATCGGATCGGCACGCTGGGTCAGCGCCTTTAGCTTGGCATTTTTTTCAATATACACCCGCACTTCCGCCGAAGTCTGCAATTCCAGTTGCTGAATGGCAGATTCGACCAAGTTGCTGTCAATAGCAGATTTGGCAAATAGTGGCATAATGCTACCGCACTTTTAATTAAAGTTGACTGTAGGCGCGTTTTGCGAGCCTTCCGCCGCTTGGAAATACGGCTTATCTTTAAAACCAAAAATCATCGCAGCAAATTTGGTCGGAAACTGACGCACATAGCTGTTATAGGTTTTTGCTGCCGCATTGAAATCATTACGCGCTTTATTAATTCGGTTTTCGGTGCCTTCCAATTGCGCTTGCAGATTCATAAAACCTTCATGCGCTTTCAATTCAGGATAACGCTCTACGGTCACCAACAAACGCGACAATGCTGAACCAACTGAATTTTGTTGTTGTTGGAACTCGTTTAATTGTTCCTGTGTCATATTGGTCGGATCAATTTTGGTTTGTGACGCTTTGGCACGGGCTTCGATCACGCCGGTTAAGGTGTCGCGCTCAAAATTCGCCTGTCCTTGTACGGTGTTGACAATATTCGGAATCAAATCAGCACGACGCTGATAAGATGATTCCACATTTGCCCAAACAGAATCAATCTCTTCCTCGGCACGCACTAAACCATTGTAGCTGCTCATTAATGTAAAACCGGCAATCACGGCAACAATAATAATCGCAATCCATTTTTTCATGATAATTTCCTTTAAACGTTGTATAACACCCTGATTTCACAAACTTTGTCAATCAAAGGCTGTATTTGAGCGGTTATCCGCTGTGTAAAAACGATTTATTGTCTAAGAAATGTTACTAAATTGCAAATTTGTTTATCGTTTATTCTTTCCTTAACTTGAAAAAAGAAAAACCTCGTTGCCAAACACGACAACGAGGTTAATTCTTGACACACTGATGCAAATTATTATCAACGTTTCAGTTTAACAATCTGATAAACATTTACTGCGGTAATAAACACATTCAATAAAATCACCGGCGTAGAAGCGATCAACACGCCGTACACAATGTATAACATTGCGCCAATGGAGTTGACGATTCGCAGGTGTAACATCGAGCTTAATAAAAACGAACCGGCAACAAAGGCGGTTGCAATATAGCCCAAAATATCAATTGATGGCATAATTTTCTCTTATTATTAATAGTAATGGGAAGCTGATTACGCTTCCTCTTTTTCCCAAGCAAGCGCACGTTTCACAGCTTTTTTCCAACCATTATAACGTCGCGCACGTTTCTCTTCGCAGCCGTCCGGTACAAAAGTCCGTTCGATGCTGGCTTTATCTTTCAATTCATCCAGATTTTTCCAGAAGCCCGTTGCCAATCCCGCCAGATACGCCGCACCAAGTGCGGTCACTTCTTTCACTTTTGGGCGTTCAACAAGGGTGTTAAGAATATCAGATTGGAATTGCATTAGGAAGTTATTTGCAGTGGCGCCGCCGTCAACCCGTAGTTTTTGCAAATTTTCACCGGAATCCGATTGCATGGCGTCCAACACGTCGCGGGTTTGATAAGCGATCGACTCCAACGTGGCGCGTACGATATGGTTGCGGTTCGCACCTCTGGAAAGCCCTAAAATCGCGCCTCGCGCATACGGATCCCAATATGGTGCGCCCAAGCCGGTAAATGCCGGAACCACATAAACGCCGTTGCTGTCCGGCACTTTTTGCGCAAAATATTCGGAATCGTAGCTGTCATGCACAATTTTCAGTTCGTCACGCAGCCACTGAATCGAGGCGCCGCCCATAAAAATCGAGCCTTCCAGTGCGTAGCACGGCGAACCGTCGGCATTACAGGCAATTGTTGTCAGCAACCCGTTTTGCGAACGCACCGCTTTGTCACCGGTATTCATCAGCAGGAAACAGCCGGTGCCATAAGTGTTTTTTGCCATACCGGCTTTCACACACAAATGCCCGTAAAGTGCGGCTTGCTGATCGCCTGCCATTCCTGCCACAGGAATCCGCACACCTCCTTTCCCGCCAATATTGGTTTCGCCGTAAATTTCTGAGGATTTTTTCACTTCAGGCAACATTGAACGAGGGACGCCTAAAATTTCCAGCATTTTTTCGTCCCATTGCATAGTATGAATATTGAACAACATGGTGCGCGACGCATTGGTATAATCAGTAACATGCGCCCGTCCTTGGGTCAATTTCCACACCAGCCAAGTATCCACGGTGCCGAACAGTAATTCGCCTTTTTCAGCTTTTTCACGTGCGCCTTCAACGTTGTCCAAGATCCATTTCACTTTAGTACCGGAGAAATAGGGGTCAACCACCAAACCGGTCGTGGCTTTAATATACTCTTCATGCCCTTCGGCTTTCAACTGTTCACAAATTTTTGCGGTGCGACGACACTGCCACACAATCGCATTATACACCGGTTTGCCCGTCTCTTTTTCCCACACAATCGTGGTTTCACGTTGGTTAGTAATACCAATACCAGCGATCATATCCGAGGTGATCCCTGCCATGGCTACCGCTTCATTCAATGTCGAACTTTGCGTTGCCCAAATTTCCATCGGATTGTGTTCCACCCAGCCGGCTTGAGGATAAATCTGAGTGAATTCACGCTGTGCCACACTCACCACATTCGCATCGTGATCTAAAATCAGCGCTCTGGAACTGGTAGTGCCTTGATCTAGGGCAATAATGTATTTTTTGTCAGTCATAATCGAATCCTTGTTATAGAGAGGTTAATCAACTTTTGCAATTGCAAGGTAAATTTTTATTAATCAATCGGTTATAAGCATATGCACCAATCCACGCACCGACAATCGGTGCCACAATCGGCACAATAAAATACGGAATTGGCTGTCCGCCGGTGAAAGCAATGTCACCCCAACCCGCCAGATAAGCAAACAGTTTTGGACCAAAATCCCGTGCCGGATTCATCGCAAACCCAGTCAACGGTCCCATCGAACCACCGATAACCGCAATCAAGATCCCGATTAATAACGGCGCTAACGGGCCTCTTGGCAACCCGTTACCATCATCGGTTAAGGCTAAAATCAGCGCCATCAGCACGGCGGTAATCACCATTTCTACCGCAAATGCTTGTATAAAGCCAAGCTGCGGATGCGGATAGGTAGAAAATGTACCGGCTAAGCTTAAACTTTCCTGACTGCCGCGCACAATATTATTGACTGTTTCCCATTCAATAAATAAGTTACGGTATAAAAAATACACCATAGCTGCTGCACAAAAGGCCCCGGCGATTTGTGACAGGATATAAGGCAGCACTTTCTTGCCATCAAAACAAGCAAATTTCCATAACGCAAGCGTCACTGCCGGATTCAAATGCGCGCCTGAAACCCCTGCAGTCGCATAAACGGCTAAAGCGACCCCCATCCCCCACATGATACTGATTTCCCACTGCCCGAATCCTGCACCCGCTACTTTGAGTGCAGCCACACAGCCTACACCAAAAAAAACCAACAGCCCAGTTCCTAAAAACTCACCAATACAAGCTGCTTTAAGCGATCTTTCCATTTGAATCTCTCCATACGCTAGTAAAACAATCACCAAACGAACAATATAAATTTTCCTTTTAGAAAATTTAGCGATAATCTAGCGAATATTATTATTTTTAGAAAGGGTATTGTTATCAGTTTGTGATGAACCTCAAACTATTTATTCAATAATAATTTCACTTGGTTACTAGGGTC